>NZ_JAKFEF010000042.1:0-53086 GCF_036675785.1 Aromatoleum sp. | reverse complement strand
GTACGGCTTGCTCATGCGCTGCGACAGCACGACCTGCATGATGTCGCCGTCGATGATGTACTGCTTCGCGCGGTTCACCGCGACCTTGAACGCGTCCTCGCCGAAGCTCGACGTCGCGGGCTGCGATTCGGCGTGCACGTCCTCGGGAATCACCGCCGGCGCGCGAAGCCGCGCGAGCAGGTCGCGCAGGCGCTTCTTCGCGCGCTTGAACGCGCCAGGCACTTCCGGCTCGGCATAGACGACGAGCGTCAGCTTGCCCGACAGGTTGTCGACGATCGCGATTTCCTCGGACAGCAGCAGCAGGATGTCCGGCGTGCCGATCGTATCGGCCTTCTCGGTCTTCGCGAGGCGCGGCTCGATGTAGCGCACGGTGTCGTAGCCGAAGCAGCCGACCAGCCCGCCGGCGAAGCGCGGCAGCCCGTCGCGCGGCGGCACCTTGATGCGCGCCATGAACTCGGCGACGTAGTTCAGCGGATCGCCGTAGTCGCGTCGTTCGACGAGACGGTTGCCGGTCAGCAGCAGCGCCGAGCGGCCATAGACTTCGATCCGCGTCGACGCGGCCAGCCCGATCATCGAATAGCGGCCGAAGCGCTCGCCGCCCTGCACCGATTCGAGCAGGTAGCTGTAGGGCTCGTTCGCGAGCTTCAGGTAGATCGACAGCGGCGTGTCGAGGTCGGCGAAGGTTTCGAGCGTGACCGGGATGCGGTTGTAGCCCTGCGCGGCCAGCGCGTTGAATTCATGTTCGAGCATCGTGACTCCACGGGAAACGGTTCGATCGGAACAAGGGGGTGCGGGCGCATCGGCAGCCCGCGAAAGCGGTCGCGTTTTAGTGGCCCGCGGGCCACGAGCACCAACGCCGCCAGCAGCAGCGCGTGGCGGCGGGCTCGATGCGTTCCTTGTCCGGAATCCGGTTGTCGTGCGTCACGTCGATTCGCGGTAGTGAGTGAAGTCGGCGGGGAAACCGTCAGATCGCGTCGATGAGTTCGAGCGCCCCGGTGGCGACCGATAGTAGCCCATCGCATTCGATGGTGTCCACGGGCATGCCTTCGCTATAACCGTAAGTCACGAGCAGCACCGGCATCCCCGCCGCGCGGGCCGCGAGCGCGTCGTTCGCGGAGTCGCCGATCATCAGGGCCTGCGACGCCTCGACGCCGAGCAAGGCGCACGCGTGATGCAGGACTGCGGGGTCGGGCTTCTTCACCGGCAGCGTGTCGCCGCTGACGATCGCGCCGAAATAGCCGGTCAGGCCCATGTGTTCGAGCAGCGGCAGCGTGAAGTCCTGCGCCTTGTTCGTCACGCACGCGAGGCGCAGGTCGAGCGCGCGCATCGCGTCGAGCGTCTCGGGCACGCCGGGGTAGACGGTCGCGTTCTGTCCATTGACCGCGGCATAGTGCCGACGGAAGACCGCGATCGCGTGCTCGACTTCGGCGTCGGTCGCGTGCGCGTTCTCGGTCATGCAGCGCCACACGAGATTCGGGATGCCCTTGCCGACGAAGGAATGGATCTCGGCGAGCGGCCGCGGCGAGCGGCCGAGTTCGACGAGCATCCGGTTCGCGCCCTCGGCGAGATCGGCGATCGTATCGAGCAGCGTGCCGTCGAGATCGAACAGCACCGCGCGCACCGCGAAGCGCTTCATCTCAGTCCCCCGCCTTCGCGAGTTCGGACCTCAGCGCCGCGATCACGGTGTCGTAGCGGTGCGCGTCGGCGTCGCTCGCGGCGCCGAACACCGCGGAGCCGGCGACGAAGGTATCGGCGCCGGCGGCGGCGATCTCGGCGATGTTGTCGACCTTCACGCCGCCGTCGATCTCGAGCAGGATGCGGCGACCCGTCTCGGCCTCGTACGAGTCGAGCTTCGCCCGCGTCGCCCGCAGCTTGTTCAGCGTGCCCGGGATGAACTTCTGCCCGCCGAAGCCGGGGTTCACGCTCATCAGCAGCACGAGATCGATGTTGTCGAGCGCGTGGTCGAGGTAATGCAGCGGCGTCGCCGGGTTGAACACGAGGCCGGCTTGGCAGCCGCAGTCGCGGATCAGCTGCAGCGTGCGGTCGACATGCTCGGACGCTTCCGGGTGGAAAGTGATGATGTTCGCGCCGGCCTTCGCGAAGTCCGGCACGATGCGGTCGACCGGTTTCACCATCAGGTGGACGTCGATCGGCGCGGTCGTGTGCGGGCGGATCGCCTCGCAGACCAGCGGGCCGATCGTCAGGTTCGGGACGTAGTGGTTGTCCATCACGTCGAAATGGATCCAGTCGGCACCGGCGGCGACGACGTTCCGGACTTCTTCGCCCAGCCGCGCGAAATCGGCTGAAAGCAGGCTGGGAGCGATGCGGTACATGGGTTTCTCCTGGGGGTCCCGAGCCCGGATTCTACCCGCTCGCACCCGACCACCGTCCATTCGGCGTCGCGTCGGGCACCGGTCGGCCCGTTTCGGCCAGTGGTCTCGGTCGCCGCGGCCCGCGTTCGCTTCGCGCGATCCGGCTGCGAGAAACCGGGCGCCTGCTCAGCGCACGCAGACGCGCCGCACCTGCGCCATGTCCGTGATGCCGGCCAGAACCTTCTCGATGCCGTCCTGGCGCAAGGTCCGCAGCCCTTCGGCGAGCGCGACGCCGAGCAGTTGCGACACGCGCGCGCGCTCCTGGATCAGGCGCTTCGCCTCCGGCGACGCGAGCATCAGTTCGTGCAGCCCGACGCGTCCCCTGTATCCCACGTTGCACTCGCTGCAGCCGACCGCGCGATACAGCGTGAAGTGGCCGTCCTCGTCGGCGTGCGTTGCGCGCAGCCTCGCGAACACCGCCGCGCGGGCGGCCGCCGGGTCCTCGCGGAAATTGGGCGTCGCCTGCATGTCCTCGCAGTATTCGTCGAGCAACTGCAGCACTTCCGCCTCGTCGGGCCGATACGCCGTCCTGCAATGCTCGCACAGCCGCTTCGCGAGCCGCTGCGCGAGCACGCCGAGCAGCGCGTCGCCGAAGTTGAACGGGTCCATGCCCATGTCGAGCAGGCGCACGATCGACTCCGGCGCGCTGTTGGTGTGCAGCGTCGACAGCACGAGGTGGCCGGTCAGCGACGCTTCGATGCCGACCGACACCGTCTCGAGGTCGCGCATTTCGCCGACCATGATGACGTCCGGGTCGGCGCGCAGGAACGCCCGCATCATCGTCGCGAAGTCGAGCCCGGCCTTGCGGTTCACCTGCACCTGGCGCAGCCCCTTCTGCGTGATCTCGACCGGGTCTTCGGCGGTCCAGATCTTCGTCTCGGGTGTGTTGATGTGGCCGAGGATCGAGTGCAGCGTCGTCGTCTTGCCCGAGCCGGTCGGGCCGCAGACGAAGAACAGCCCGTACGGCTTCGTGATGACCTTCTTCAGCCGTTCGAGGTTGTGCGCGGTCAGGCCCAGCTTGTCGAGCTTGATCGGCTCGCTGTTCGCGAGCAGCCGCATCACGACGTCTTCCAGGCCGCCGGCGGTCGGCACCGTCGCGACGCGCAGTTCGACGTCGAGCGGCGCGAACTTGCGGAACTTGATCTTGCCGTCCTGCGGCTTGCGGCGCTCGGAGATGTCGAGGTCGCACATGATCTTGATCCGCGTCACGAGCGCGTTGCGGTAGCTCGCCGGCACCTGGATATACGGCACGAGCGTGCCGTCCTTGCGGAAGCGGATCTGCGTCTTTTCCTTGCCGGGGCGCGGCTCGATGTGGATGTCGGAGGCGCCCTGCCGGTACGCGTCGATGATGACTTTGTTGACGAGCTTGACGAGTTCGTTGTCCGCCGCGGCCATGACGTCGTCGGCGACCGAGATCTCCTGCTCCTCTTCGAGGAGATCGTGCAGCAGGTCCGACACCGAGCCGAGCCCCATCGACGGCTCGAAGAACTGGTCGACGGTTCGATCGAATTCCGCCGCGGTCGTGACGCGGAACACGAGTCGGCTCTTCGGGAACACGTTCTGCGCGATGCGCGACGCGCGTACGCGCTCCGGATCGACCGCGAGCACGACGATCCCCTCGTTTGTCTCCTCGAGCGGCAGCCACAGGTTCTGCTCGACGTACTCGCGCTTGATGTGACGCAGCAGGTCCATCTGCCTGACGCGCTCCTGGCGGAACGGCTCGTATGGCACGTGGTAGAAGCGGGCGGCCGCCTCGCCGAGCTCGGCGAGCGTGAGGCCGAAAGTGTCCGCGAGAACGTCGTCGGCCCGCCGGCCGGCTTCGCGCGCGCGGCGCACCGCGTCCTCGAGCTGCGCAGCGGTGATGCGCCCTTCGGCGATCAGCGCGTGATAGCGCGAGCGCAGCGTCGCCGGCGCCTTGCTGCGTTTCGCGAACGCGGCGCCGAGCGTCTGCGCCAGCGCGAGCAAGCCTTCCTGGGCGATGCCGGAAAACTCGCCGTCGTGGCGCGTGTTGATGAGCTGGATCACGGCGTACAGCGCGCCGCCTTCGGGATCGACGACCGGCGCCGCCAGCATCTGCCGCGTGCGGTAGCCGCTGCGCTCGTCCCCGGTCTTGCGGAACGCGAGCCCGGGCGAAATCGCGGCGAGGCCGGCGGCGTCGTAGACGTCGCGGATGTTCACCGGATGCCGGGAGAGCGCGACGTAGCCGGCGATGCTGCTCTCGTCGATCGGCAGGCGGACGCCGCCGAGCGCGGCAGCGCCGGTCTTCACGCGGGCGACGAGCGCCGAGCCGGATTCGTCGACGGTGAAGAACGACAGCCTTTCCGCCTCGAACAGCGCGCACAGTTCGCGCGCCAGCTCGAAGACGATCTCGTCCACGTCCTGCGTCGCGTGGATGCGGGCGGTGATGGCCTGAAGGCCCTTGAAGAACGCGAGGCGGCCGGCGACGTCACTGCCTGCCCCCGCCTTTCCGGAAGTTCCGGTAGTCGGCATTCGGGATCCTGCAAACGGGAATGTTCATTGGAGCGCCGGCGCATTCTAGCGATCCGTGCGTGATGCGGAAAATCAGAACTCGATGACCTGCCCCTGCTCGAGCGCGCGCGGGGGCGGGCCCTCGCCGCGGTCGGCGATCTCGCTCAGGATCCGCTCGACCTGGCCCGGTTTGAGATGCGTCACGAAGACCTCGGGCGAGACGGCGAGATCCTGCAGCATCGCCGTGAGCGTCGCCGGGCAAAGGTGACGGGCGGCGACCGCGAGGCCGTGCTGGCTGTCGCTGAACGCGGTCTCGATGATCAGGTGGCGCAGGTCGTCGAGTCGGTTGATCGCCGCGATCAGCTCGGCCGAATAGGCGGTGTCGCCGGTATAGACGAGCTTGCCCCGCCCGCTGTCGAGACAGTACGCGACCGCGGGCACGGTGTGCAGCGCGGGCAACGGCGTGATCGTGCGGGTGCCGAGCTTCACCGGCTCGCCGACCGTCAGCGGGTGGAAGCGCATGTAGGGGCGATGCTCGTCCGGAATCACGCTGAAGTCCGGCCAGATCAGCCAGTTGAAGACGTGCGCCCGGAGGATGCGGATCGTCTCGGGCGTCGCGTGGATCGTGACCGGGACGGTGCGCAGGTCGCCGACCGAGTCGACGAGGAGCGGAATCGACGCGATGTGATCGAGATGCGAATGCGTCACGAAGATGTGATCGATGCGCGCGAGGTCGTCGAGCTCGAGGTCGCCGACGCCGGTGCCGGCGTCGATCAGTATGTCGTCGTCGGCAAGGAAGGCGGTCGTGCGGGCATGGCGCCCGCCGATTCCGCCGCTGCAGCCGAGCACCTTGAGCTTCATGAGTTCCAGTCGTTGCGCCGCTGCGTCGCCGTCCGGCGCGCCGCAGCGTGGTTTTCGTCAGTGTCGCCACCCTAACATCGCGTTCCCGCGCGGTCGGTGCATTACCGCACGTCGCCGCGCGGGCGAAACGCGGGATCAGCCGCGGAGGAAGAACTGCATCCGGATCCCGGCGACCTCGACGACGTCGTGCTCGCGCAGCAGGCGTCCCTGCGCGTCGATCGGCGCGCCATTGACGAGCGGATACGCGTCGCCTTCGACATGCGCGATGAAATATCCTTGCTGTCGTCGCGTGATCGCCGCGACCTGCTGGCCCGGCTTGCCCAGCGTCGTCATCGGCTTCGCGAGGTCGAGTTCGCGCCCGGCGGCCGGTCCGCTCACGATGCGGATGCAGGCCGGCGCACCCTCCCCGGGGCGCTGCCGCGCAGCGTGCGGCGGTGCCCCCACGGGCTCCGGTCGTGTCCGTCCGCTGTCGTGGCCGGCCGGCTTCGCCGGCGCGGCGTCCGGCGACGAGGCGGCATGGAGGACCGGGTCGATGTACCCGGCGGACGCGGCGCGCGGCGCGTCGGCGAGAAACTTCAGCCGGTACTTGCCGAGTTCGATGATGTCGTTGTTGCGCAGCACGTGCTTCTTGACCGGCTGGCCGTTCACGTAGGTGCCGTTCGTGCTGTTGAGGTCCTCAAGGAACGCGTCGTCGAGGATCGTCGTGATCACCGCGTGCTGGCCGCTGATCGCGAGGTTGTCGATCTGGATGTCGTTCACCGGCTTGCGCCCGACCGTGATGCGCTCGCGGTCGAGCGGGATCTCCTTGAGCACCAGCCCGTCCATGCTGAGGATCAGCTTCGGCATTGCTATCGTTCCATTTCCAAAAAAAGACGCGGCGCCGCGCGGACGCCCGGTCAGCCCGACATCCGGACCAGCACGACCGAGATGTTGTCGCGACCGCCGTTCAGATTCGCGCGCTCGACGAGCCGCTCGGCAGAAGCGGAGAGCGGTCCGGCCGGGTCGAGCGCGACAGCGATGTCGTCGTCACGGACCATGTCGGTCAGGCCGTCCGAGCACAGCAGGAAGAGATCGCCGGCCCGCGCGACGTGGACGCCGACGTCGGGCTCGACCTCCGGCAGAACGCCGAGGCCGCGGGTCAGCATGCCTTTGAACTCCATCCGGGCGGCGTCGGCGGCGCTCAGGATGCCGCCGTCGATCTGCTCCTGCAACATCGTGTGGTCGCGGGTCAGCTGCTCGAAGAGGCCGGCGCGCAGCCGGTAAAGTCGCGAATCCCCGACGTTGGCCGACACGACGCGGCCCGGGAGAAAGACCGCCGCGACGAGCGTCGAACCCATGCCCGCGAGCTTCGGCTGCGCGCGCGCTTCGACGAGGATCGCGTCGTTCGCGCCCCGGGCCGCGCCGGCAAGCGCTTCCCGCACGCCGTCGACGTCTTCCAGCCGCCCCGCCGCCGCTTCCCGCTCCAGCCGCTGCAGCACCGCGCCGACCGCGACCCGCGACGCGACGTCGCCGCCGCGGTAGCCGCCCATGCCGTCGGCGAGCACCGCCCAGCCCCGCTCCGCACGCACTGCCAGCGCATCCTCGTTGCGCGCGCGAACGCGCCCCACGTCCGTGCGGGCGCAGCATTCGATCGCCGGCCTTCGCGCGTGCGGGACGGGCGTCACCGGCTCTCCTAGTAAGGCAGTGGCGTGCCGAGGCCGCGTTCGAGCGCGTGGGCGACGACGCGAGCGGCGACCGCGAGGTCCTGGATCGCCATGCCCTGCGACTCGAACAGCGTGATCTGGTCGCCCGAGGCCCGGCCGGGCCGCACCCCCGCGACGACTTCGCCGAGCTCGACCCAGCGGCCCGGCTGCGTGCGCCCCTTCTCGAGCAGCGGCATCAGGTCGCCGGCTTCGCGCAGCGCGACTTCGCGGGAGTCGACGCAGATCACGTCCGCGCGCCGCACCGCGGCCTCCGACAGCTCCTGCCGCGCGAGGCTGTTAGAACCGGCCGCGTTGATGTGCGTGCCCGGCGACAGCCATTCCGCGTCGAACAGCGGCTTCGGCGAGGTCGTGATCGTGACGACGATGTCCGAGTCGCGCACCGTCTCCTCGGCGCTCGCGGCGGGCACGACCTCGCACCCGGTTTCGCTGCTCATCTGCTCGCAGAACGAGCGCAGCCGTTCCTGGTTGCGCGCGAACACCTTGAAGCGCTCGATCGGGCGGACCGCGCACAGCGCGAGGATCTGCCCCTGGGCCTGCCAGCCCGAGCCGAACACGCCCGCGACGCGCGATTCCGGCCGCGACAGCCAGCGCGCCGCGACGCCGGCCGCGGCGCCGGTGCGCATCATCCCGAGGCGGTCCGCTTCGAGCACCGCGACCGGGTCGCCGGTCGCCGCGTCGAAGAGGTGCACCCAGAAGCGGTTGTGGCCGCCCGCCGTCGTATACACCTTGAAGCCGGACAGGTTCAGCGACGGCACACCGCCCTGCAGCATGTGCGTCATCGTCTTCGGCAGACGCACGCGCTGGCGCGGGAAATCGATCGTCTCGCCGCGCCCGTGCGCAGCCATCACCTGCTCGACCGCTTCGAGCACCGTCGGCATGTCGAGAAGGCTGCCGACTTCCTCTTCCTTCAGATAAAGAGCCATGAGCTTCCCGGAAAAATGAGGGCAATACCGCACGCGGACATCGCGGCGGTCGCGAGGCGCTCGTACTCCGGCGCGCCCGCCGCGCTCTTCGACCCATTCTAGCTCGGCGACCGGCCCCGCCGCGGGCAAAAAAAAAGCCCGCCACGAAGGGCGGGCTTTTTCGGACGCTTCCCGAGGAAGGCGTTACATCATGCCGAGCGCGCGCGGCAGCGCGAGCGACATCGCGGGCCAATAGGTCACGAGCACGAGGAACACCAGCATGGACACGAGCCACGGCCACACGGCGACCGTGAGCTCGGTGATCCCCATCTTCGTGATGCCCGAGGCGACATAGAGGTTCAGGCCCACCGGCGGGTGGCACATGCCGACTTCCATGTTCACCACCATGATGATGCCGAAATGCACCGGGTCGATCCCGAGCTTGACCGCGATCGGGAACAGGATCGGCGCGAGGATCAGCACGATCGACGACGGCTCCATGAAGTTGCCCGCGATCAGCATCAGGATGTTGGCCATGATCAGGAAGCCGATCATCCCGACGCCCGTGCCGATCATGAAGTCCGCCATCTGCTGCGGGATGTTCTCGTGCGTGAGCAGGAACGAGAACAGCACCGCGTTGGTGATGATGTAGAGCAGCATCGCGCTCATGTTCGCCGAGTTCAAGAGCACCCGCGGCACGTCGCGCATCCGCAGGTCCTTGTACACGAACACCGCGACGAAGAACGCATACACCGCGCTCATCGCGGCCGCTTCGGTCGGCGTGAAGATGCCGGTGTAGATCCCGCCCATGACGACGACGATCAGGAAGAGCCCCCACGCAGACTCCTTGAACGCGCGCAGCCGCTCGCCCCAACTCGCCTTGGGCTGGCGCGGGTAGTTGAACTTGCGCGCGCGGTACCAGGTCGTGACGCCGAGGAACACCGCCAGCAGCAGCCCCGGCACGACGCCCGCCATGAAGAGCGCGCCCACCGAGGTGTTCGTCGACACCGAGTACATGACCATCACGATCGACGGCGGGATCAGGATGCCGAGCGCGCCCGAGGTCGTGATGACGCCCGCGCCGAACTTGTTCGGGAAGCCCTGCTTGACCATCGCCGGCAAGAGGATCGCGCCGATCGCGACCACCGTCGCCGGGCTCGAGCCCGACACCGCGGCAAAGAGCGCGCAGGCCATCACGCCGCCCAGGCCGAGACCCCCGTACCAGTGACCGACCATCGAGGTCGCAAAGTTGATCATCCGCCGCGCGACCCCGCCGTGGGTCAGGAAGTTGCCCGCGAGGATGAAGAACGGGATCGCCATGATCTCGAACTTCTCGATGCCGGTGAAGAGCTTGAGCGCGACCGACTCGATCGGCACTTCGGTCATCGTGAAGAGGAAGGTCAGGACCGTCAGACCCAGCGAGATCGAGATCGGCATCCCGGTGAGCATCAGCACCAGGAGCAGGACGAAGATGATGGCGGCGCTCATTGCTTGTCTCCCTTGCCGTTCTCGCCCAGCTGTTTGTGCGTCAGGTCGTGCGGGTGCAGGTTGTCGTCCATGTCGAGGTAGTTCGCGTCGAGCGGGATCTGCTCCTCCTCGATGCCGTCGACGTGGCCGTGATCGTGCGTCGGCAGCTCACCGGTGCGGAGGAAGCCGGCCATCACCTGCAGGAAGCGGAAGCACATCAGGTAGGAGCCGAGCGGAATCGCGGAATACACGATCCACGTCGGCCATTCGAGGTCGGGCGTCGTCGGACCTTCGTAGAGGTCGCCGACGTCCCTGCCGAACCAGGTCAGGAATTGATATTCGGCGCCGTTCTCGAGCACGAAGGTGAGCCCGAGCGTGCCGACGATGCCGGTGAAGAGCGCACCGGCCCCGAGGCCGATGACGATGAATTTGGCGCGGTTGGCGGCCGACAGCCGGTTGATCAGCACGTCGACGCCGACGTGGATGCCGGTGCGCACGCCATAGGCCGCGCCGAACTTCGCCATCCACACGAACATGATGATGGTCAGCTCCTGCGCCCAGCCGAGGTTCAGCGACAGCAGCCAGTCCTGCAGCCCGGGAATCGACAACCCGGAGCCATAACGGTGGATGACGGACACGAAGATGATCAGCGTGGCCGCCCCCATGAGGAAGGTGATGAGCCATTCCTCGAGGTGATCGAGCACTTTCAGCATTGGGAGACTCCCGTCGCAAAAACGCCCGCCGCTCAGATGTGAGACGGGCGGGCGTTCTGGCCGATGGTTGATTACAGCTTAGACGGATCGAAGCCGGTCGCTTCGTAGATCGACTTGATCGTCTCGGCGCCGATGCGCGACTCCATCTTCTTATGCACCGGCACGAGCGCTTTCTTGAACGCGAGCTTCTCGGCGTCGGTCGGCTTGTAGATCTCGGTCTTGCCGGAGGCGCGGACCGCTTCGAGCGACTTGTCGTTCTCTTCCTTCGCGATATGGTTCGCGAACTCGGTCGACTCCTTCATCGCCTGTTCGAGTTGCGTGCGGATCTCGCCCGGCAGACCGTCCCAGAACTTCTTGTTCGTGATGACCGCGTAACCGAGGTAGCCGTGGTCGGTCAGCGTCATGTGCTTCTGCACTTCGTGCATCTTCTGGGTGTACAGGTTCGAGTGCGGGTTCTCGGTGCCGTCGACGACGCCGGTCTGCAACGCCTGATAGACCTCGGAGAACGCCATCACCTGCGGGATCGAACCCAGCGTGCGCATCTGCTCCTCGAGCACTTTCGACGACTGCACGCGCATCTTCTTGCCCTTGAGATCCTCGGGCTTCTTGATCGGGCTGTTCGCGGAGAACGACTTGAAGCCGTTGTCCCAGAACGCCAGGCCCTTGATGCCGCGCGCTTCGAGCTTGCCGAGCAGCTTCTGGCCGACCGCCCCGCTCGTGACTTTATGCAGGTCGTCGTAGCCGTCGAAGATGTACGGCAGGTCGAACGCCTCGAACTCCTTCACCCCGAGCGGGCCGAACTTCGCGAGCGACGGCGCGAGCATCTGGACGGCGCCGAGCTGCAGCGCTTCCATTTCTTCCTTGTCCTTGTACAGCGTGCTGTTCGGGTAGACTTCGACCTTGACGCCGCCCTTGGTGTATTTCTCCGCAAGTTCCTTGAACTTGTCGGCAGCCTTGCCCTTCGGCGTGTCGTTCGCGACGACGTGGCTGAACTTGATGACGATCGGCTCGGCGGCGACCGACGCGGCGGACAGGCCCATTGCAACCAGACCGACGAAAAGCGCACGAAATTTCATTACCTTCTCCTCCTAAGGGACGACTCGTACCCGTGCGGGTTATGCGATAAAAGCTATAAGACACGAGATACAAGTGCACTTTAGTACCCCCTTTCTCCGAACCCTATTGTGGAAGTCCGCAACAGCGCTTGCGGTCAGGCCCGCCGATGAGCCCTGAGCCGAAAAGACGTTTCTCCGATGTCCATCCGATGCCGAGTCGCCGCGCGTCCGATTCGCCGGCGTCGGCGAAATGGCTCGCGACGCTGCCTTACCTCGCGCTGCCGCTGTTCCTGTCGGTCATCGCCGCCCTCGTGTGGCTGACGCGCTCGCACGACCAGGAAGAGCAGCGGATGGCCCTGATCAACGACGTGCTGTGGATGGAGCAGAACCTTCAGTTCCAGCTCGACCGCAACGTCGCGCTGCTCGGGCAGCTCGGCCTCGAGCTCCTTGCGGCCGGCCGGCCCCAGGATCAGACGGATGCGAGCGTGAGGCAGATATTGCGAACCCAGAGCGGGCTCGTTCGCGTGCTGTGGCTCGACCCGGACGGCGTCACGAAGGGCGCGATGCCGCCGATGTCCGACAACCATCTGATCGGCGAGACGACCGGCGCGGTGCCGGCGGACTCCGTGTTCCGCCTCGCGCGTGCCGTCGGCCGACGGACCTACAGCCCGGCATACCAAGTCGCGGACGGCAGCCATCAATTCGAGGTCCACGTCCCCGTGTATTCGAACGACGCCTTTCTGGGCGCCGTCGTCGGCATCTACTCGCTGCAGGACCTGATCCTGCGCGAGCTGCCGTGGTGGTTCTCCGAGCGCTATCGCGTCAGCGTGCTCGACGCCGACGGACGCGAAATCGTCGCGAAATCGAAGGTCGCGCCGGTCTCGGACGAACAGAGCTACACGATGCCCTTCGATCCGCCCGGGCAGGGACTGGCGCTGAAGATCACCACCTATCGGGCCGAAACCCGCTGGGTGCCGCTGCTCCTCGTCGCCTCGATCGTCCTGCTCGCCGGCATCATCGTCTGGAGCGTCTGGCAACTACGCCGCCAGCTTGCACGCCGGCACCGCGCCGAACAGGCGCTGCGCAGCGAGTCGCTGTTCCGCCGCGCGATGGAGGATTCGCTGCTGACCGGTCTGCGCGCGCGCGATCTCGCCGGCCGGATCACCTATGTCAATCCCGCGTTTTGCAAGATGGTCGGATACGGGCCGGAAGAGCTGATCGGACGCCTGCCGCCGCTTCCGTACTGGGATCCCGATCACCTCGAACGCACGCAGGAAGTCCATGACATGATCCTCGCCGGCGAGTCGCCGCCCGAGGGCGTCGAGTTGCGCCTGCGGCGCAAGAACGGCGAGCGGCTCGACGCGCTCATCTTCGAGGCGCCGCTGATCGACGTCGCCGGACGCCACACCGGCTGGATGGGCTCGATGCTCGACATCACCGAGCAGAAGCGCGCGCGCGAACTCGCCCAGCGGCAGGAAGAACGGCTGCAGGCGACCTCGCGCCTGATCACGATGGGCGAGATGGCCTCGACGCTCGCGCACGAACTGAACCAGCCGCTCGCCGCGATCGCAAGCTACAACACCGGCTGCCTGAACCGCCTCGAACAACCGGACATCGATCGCGAGGAGCTGCGGGATACCCATCGCAAGCTCGGCCGCCAGGCGAGTCGCGCCGGCGAGATCATCCGCCGCGTGCATGACTTCGTGCGCCGCTCGAAGCCGAAGCGCAAGGCGCTCGACCTCAACGAGGTGATCCGCGACGCGGTCGAACTGATCGAGGCCGACGCGCGCAGCCGCGGGATGCGGATCGAAACCGACCTCGCGCCGAACCTGCCCGAGACCGCGGCCGACCCGGTGATGATCGAGCAAGTCGTCGTCAATCTGCTGCGCAACGGCATGGACGCGATGCGCGACAACCCCGCCGGGCGCCGCACGGTCGCGATCAGCACGCGCGAGGAAGGCGGCAATCTCGTCGTGCGCGTCGCCGACCGCGGACTCGGCATCGACCCGGAAACCGCGCGACGCCTGTTCGAGCCCTTCTTCACGACGAAGGCCGAAGGCATGGGCATGGGCCTGAACATCTGTCGCTCGATCGCCGAACTCCATCACGGCCGCCTGGGTTTCGAAAGCAATCCCGAGGGCGGTACCATCTTCATCTTGTCGCTACCCGTGGAAACCCAATGAGTCAGGTCTGTGCCCACATCATCGATGACGACGAAGCCATCCGCGACGCCCTGCAGTGGCTGTTCAAGACGCGCAACGTCGCGTGCTCCACGTGGGCCAGTGCCGAAAGCTTCCTCGCCGCGGTGCAGCCGGACTGGCACGGCTGCGCGGTGCTCGACATCCGGATGGAGGGGATGAGCGGGCTCGAATGCTTCGACATCCTGCGCGCGCGCGGGAACCAGCTGCCGGTCGTGTTCATCACCGGCCACGGCGACGTGCCGATGGCGGTCGCCGCGCTGAAGAAGGGCGCGTTCGATTTCATCGAGAAGCCGTTCAACGACAGCGACCTCGTGGACGTCGTGCTGCGCGCGCTCGAAACCGACGCCGAACGCCAGTTGGCGGCGGCGAGCCGGGAGACGATCGAGGCGCGTCTCGCGCTGCTGACCGCGCGCGAACGGGAAGTGATGGACCAGATCCTCGCCGGCAAATACAACAAGGTGATCGCCGACGAACTGAACATTTCGATGCGCACCGTCGAGGCCCACCGGTCGAAAGTGTTCGACAAGATGCAAGTCCGCTCCGCGGTCGAACTCGCGCAGATGATCAATCTGCTCGGCGGGAAACCCGCGGGCTGAAGCTCACGCCCACTCGCGGCGCGCTCATCCTTTCCGCCCTTTCCGCGGCCGCTCCCGCCGGCGCCACGCCGGCAGCACCCCCTCTTCGCCCGGCGCGCAGCGGAACTCCGCCGCGACGCCGATTTCCGCGATCCACGCCGCTTCGCCGCCGACGCGCAGCACCGGCAGACGCGGTCGCAACCACGCGGGAATGCCGGCCTCCTGGCAAAGATTCTTGAACGTGCGGCGCGGCCGCTCCACGGCCTCGCGCAGCGTGAGACCCGGCCAGCGCGGCATCAGCACGGCCTCGCGCGCTTCGAGCGCCGCCCGGCCGATGCCCGCGCCGATCGCCGGCTCGAAGCGCACTTCCCCGCTTCCCCACGACAGGCTCCGCTCGCCTCGCCATGCGACGGGCTCTGCCGCGCCCCCGTCGAACCCCGCCTCCAGCCACACCTCGCCCCGGTACGCGCAGCAGTTCAGCGCCCCCAACGGCAGAAAGAGCGGTCGCTCGCCCGCGTCGCGAAGCTGTCGCACCGCTTCGACGAGGCGCGCACGGGGAGGCGCGTCGTATCCCATGCTCCGGATCCGGTAGCGCAGCAGGTTGCGCAGGCGCGCGTCGGGGAGATCGAGGACGCGCTCGCGCACGAGCGAGTCCTCGCCGCAGGCCGCCGCGTCGAGCGCGGCCAGATCGTCGAGCAGCTCGCCCGCCTCGCGGAAATGATCGGCCGCGCGCGCGAGCGCCGGCACGGCGCCGGGAAAGGCTTCAGCGGCCAGCGGCAGGACGCGGTGCCGCAGGAAATTGCGCGCGAAACCGGGGTCGGCGTTGCTTTCGTCCTCGACCCAATCGAGCAACGCCGCCTGCGCGAAGCGGACGATGTCCGAGCGGCGCACGCCGAGCAGCGGCCGCAGCCAGCCGGGCGTGCCGCCGTCGATCGCCCGCATCGCCCCCGCGCCGCGCAAGCCGGTGCCGCGCAGCAGGCGGAAGAGCATCGTCTCGGCCTGGTCGTCCAGATGATGACCGAACACCAGCCACTCGCACGCGACGCGGGACAGCGCCGCGTGGCGAAGCTCGCGCGCCGCCGCTTCGAGGCCGGCGGGGTGATCGCGCGGAACCGCGACATGGAACGGATGGAAAGGCACGCCGAGCGCCGCGCACTGCCGCGCACAGCAGGCGAGCCACGCGTCGGCGTTGGTGCTCAGCCCGTGGTGGACATGCGCGGCGGCGAGTTCGAAACCGAAACGGCCGCGCAAGCCGGCAAGCAGATGGAGCAGGACCGTGGAATCGACGCCGCCGCTGAAGGCGACGCAGAGCGTTTGCCGCGGCGCGACGCCTGCCGTCTGCAGGACGTGCGCGACGGCCTCGGTCAGCCGCGCGTCAGGCGGCGTTCTGTTCCTTGTACCGGCCATAGCTCATCAGGCGCTCGAAACGCTTCTCGACAAGTTCGGCCGGAGAAAGATCGGAAACCTGGCGCAGCGCGTCCTGCAACGCCCGCTTGAGGTTCTGCCCCATCGCGCGGTGGTCGCGGTGGGCGCCGCCGAGCGGTTCGTTGACGAGCTTGTCGATCAGCCCGAGCGACTTCAGCCGCGCCGCGGTGATCCCCATCGTTTCCGCCGCTTCCGGCGCCTTCTCGGCGCTCTTCCACAGAATCGATGCGCAGCCTTCGGGCGAAATCACCGAGTACGTCGAATACTGCAGCATCATCACCTGGTCGCCGACCGCGATCGCGAGCGCGCCGCCCGAGCCGCCTTCGCCGATGACCGTCGAGATGATCGGCACCTTGAGCTCCGCCATCACGTAGAGGTTGTGCCCGATCGCCTCGGACTGGCCGCGCTCCTCGGCGCCGATGCCCGGATAGGCGCCCGGCGTGTCGACGAACGTGAACACCGGCAGACCGAACTTTTCCGCGAGCCGCATCAGCCGCAGGGCCTTGCGATAGCCTTCGGGGCGCGGCATGCCGAAGTTGCGCAGGATCTTTTCCTTGGTATCGCGGCCCTTCTGGTGTCCGATGACGACGCAGCTCTGGCCGTTGAAGCGCGCCATGCCGCCAACGATCGCCTGGTCGTCGGCGTACGCGCGGTCGCCGTGCAGTTCGACGAAGTCGGTGAAGATCAAGCGAGCGTAATCGAGCGTGTATGGCCGCTGCGGATGGCGAGCGACCTGCGCGATCTGCCACGGCGTCAGCTTCCCGTACAGATCCTTCGTCAGCGACTGGCTCTTCGACTCCAGCCGCGAAATCTCCTCCGAGATATCGACGGCAGAGTCGTCCTGCACGAAGCGCAGCTTCTCGATCTTCGCTTCCAGATCGGCGACGGGCTGTTCGAAATCGAGAAAAGTGGTCTTCATCCACCCGGTCCCAAAAAAAATGTGCGGTATTGTAACGCCTCCGCTCGAAAAACCGTCGTGCATCACGCACTTGCGTACATTTTCCGGCGCCCCGCACGCGGTACGCCGCCTTTCGGGAACGGACGGATCGCGACGCGAGGAAGCGTTCCAATGTCGATCCGCGGTCGTCCTCGCCCGGCGGGAAGGGTGACATGCGCGCCGGCGATAAGGCATCATGCGCCAGGTCGGAACAACAGCAAGGAGTCGCGGGGAACCATCCGTCCCCGCACCATGGGTAGTCGCAATACATATCCCGCGGCCGGTCGCGACGAACCGCGCATTCCCGCGGCGCGAAGCGGAACCGCCCGCGAAGCGCGCGGCCGATGTTGTACGCGGACGGAACTCCCCTCTCGGGCGGCTCCCCTCCGGATGGCCGGTGGCCGTCAGGTCGCCCGGCGGCGTCATGGCACGACTGCCCGCACATCACAACTATCCGCACATTACGGTCGCGACAACGCGCGCGCCGATTCCCTGAACCCACGCGCCGTTCCGGCACGCACACCGGCCGGCTGCGCCACGCCCGCCGCCGCGTCGACCTTCTCCCCCGCGCTTTGCCGCGTCGCGGACGCGCGGCGTGCCCCTTGCTGCGGCACGGCCCGTCGATGACCGTTCCGGATCTCCCGAAATAATGGAAATACTGATTCTGATCGCGCTGATCCTGCTGAACGGGGCCTTCGCGATGTCTGAAATAGCGCTCATCACCGCGCGGCGCGGCCGGCTCGCCCGCCTTGCCGAAGAGGGCGATGCGGCGGCGAAGGTCGCGATCGAGCTCGGCGAAGAGCCGACGCGCTTCCTGTCGACGATCCAGATCGGCATCACGTCGATCGGCATCCTGAACGGCATCGTCGGGGAAGCCGCGCTCGCCGCACCGCTGGCGACGTGGCTGCAGGAACTCGGCCTCGAGCAGCAGTCGAGCGAGTTCGGCGCGACCGTGCTCGTCGTCGTCGTCATCACCTATGTGTCGATCGTCGTCGGCGAACTGGTGCCGAAACGCATCGGCCAGATCAGTCCCGAAGGCATCGCGCTGCTGGTCGCGCGCCCGATGAAAGCGTTGGCGGCCGCGTCGCGGCCGTTCGTCCGGCTGCTCACGTGGTCCACCGCTCTGCTGCTGCGCCTCCTCGGCAAGCGGGACGAAGGCGGGCCGAGCGTGACCGAGGAAGAAATCCACGCCTTGCTCGAAGAAGGCTCGGAGGCCGGCATCATCGAGAAGAGCGAGCACGAGATGGTGCGCAACGTGTTCCGCCTCGACGACCGCCAGATCGGCTCGCTGATGGTGCCGCGCTCGGACCTCGTGTGGCTCGACGTCAATCGCCCGCTCGACGAAAACCTCGCGCGGATGGCCGAATCCGACCACTCGCGCTTCCCGGTCTGTCGCGGCGGCCTCGACGACATCCTCGGCATCATCTCGTCGAAGCAGCTCTTCAACCAGACGCTCAGAGGCGGCCAGGCCGACCTCACACGGCAGCTGCAGCCGCCGGTGTATGTACCCGAATCGCTGACTGGCATGGAGTTGCTCGACCAGTTCCGCGCATCCAGCACGCACATGGTGTTCGTCATCGACGAATACGGCGAAATCCAGGGCATGGTCACGCTGCAGGACGTGCTCGAAGCCGTGACCGGCGAGTTTCAGCCGCACGGCCTCGAGGAAGCCTGGGCCGTGCAGCGCGAGGACGGCTCGTGGCTGCTCGACGGCATGATTCCGATCCCCGAACTGAAGGACCGCCTCGAACTGAAGAGCGTGCCCGAGGAAGACCGCGGCCGCTACCACACGCTAAGCGGCATGGTGATGTGGCTGCTCGGACGCCTGCCGCACACCGGAGACGTGTCGCAGTGGGACGAATGGCGCCTCGAAGTCGTGGACCTCGACGGCAAGCGCATCGACAAGGTGCTCGCGACGCGGATCGCGAAGCCCCTCGAAGCGCCGCCCGTCGACTCTCCGGACCCCTCCCGCCCAGACTGACGCCCGAGCCGGGCCCGTTCGAGGCCGGCTTTCATGAAAACCCCACCTTGGGGCCCCCTGCTTCATGATCGATCCTGAAACCCGCGACTGGCACACCCTGACCCCGCGTGCCACGGCCGCAGCGCTCAGGCTCGACCCGGCCGGCGGGCTGTCCGCGACCGAGGTCGCAGACCGTCTCCGCCGCCACGGCGAAAACCGCCTCGCGGAAGCGAAGCCGCGCCCGGCGTGGCTGAAGTTCGCCGACCAGTTCGGGAATTTCCTCGTCATCGTGCTGCTGTTCGCCGCCGCGCTCGCATGGGCGGTCGGTGAATTCAAGGACGCGATCGTCATCCTCGTCGTCGTGGTGCTGAACGCCACGCTCGGCTTCTACCAGGAACACCGCGCGGAACGGACGCTCGCGGCGCTGAAGGAGATGCTCGCGGCGCGCGCGCGGGTGCGGCGCGACGGCCGGCTGAACGAAGTGGACGCCACTGGCCTCGTTCCCGGCGATGTCGTGCTGCTCGAAGCCGGCGACCGCATCCCGGCCGACGGCCGGGTGATCACCGCCCACAACCTCGAAGTCGAGGAAGCGGCGCTGACGGGCGAATCCCAGACCGTCGTCAAGCGCAGCGACGCGCTCGACGAGCCGGACCTCCCGCTCGGCGACCGCGTGAACCTGCTGTACATGAACACCGTCGTCACGCGCGGCCGCGCCGAAATGATCGTCGTCGCGACCGGCATGCAGACCGAAATGGGGCGGCTCGCCGGGATGATCGCGAGCGGCAACGACGGCGAAACGCCGCTGCAGCGCCAACTCGACACGCTCGGCAAGAAACTCGCGGCGATCGCCGGCGTCGTCGTGACGGTGATTTTCGCGCTCGACTCGATGCGCGGCCACCCCTGGACCGAAGCGGCGATGAGCGCGGTCGCACTCGCCGTCGCGGCGATCCCCGAAGGCCTCGCCGCGGTTGTCACCGTGACGCTCGCGATCGGCATGCGCCGCATGGCGCAGAACCGCGCGATCCTGAAGAAACTGTCGGCCGTCGAGACGCTGGGGTGCACCACGGTGATCTGCTCCGACAAGACCGGCACGCTGACGCTGAACCAGATGACCGCGCGCGCCGGTTGGTTCGCCGGCGCCCGCTTCTCGGTGCAGGGAGAGGGTTATCGGCCCGACGGTGCGGTCACGGTCGACCAGCCCCGGACGCTCGCTCCGCTGCTCCTGCCGATGGCGCTGTGCAGCGACTCGCAGGTATGCGAAGGCGAACTCGTCGGCGACCCCACCGAAGGGGCGTTGTGGGTGCTCGCGCAAAAGGGCGGCGTCGATCCGCCGACCGAACAGGCCGCCGCGCCCCGCGTCGCGGAGATCCCGTTCGACTCGGGCCACAAGTTCATGGCGACCTTCCATCGCGTCGAGGACGGAATCGCGATGTTCGTCAAGGGCGCGCCCGATGTGCTCGTCGCGCGCTCGTCACAGTGGCTCGACGAACACGGCGAAGCGGCACCGCTCGACGCCGGCGCGCACGCGCGGCTCGCCGCGGAAAACGAACATCTCGCGGGACAGGCGCTGCGCGTGCTCGCTGTCGCACGACGAATGGTCTCCGCGGACGAATTCGACGCGCACGGCGACCTCTGGCAGTGGGCCGGGGACTGGACTTTCCTCGGCCTCGCCGGCCTGATGGATCCCCCGCGCCCCGAAGCCGCGGAGGCGATCGAGCGCTGCGCCCGGGCCGGCATCCGCGTCAAGATGATCACCGGCGACCACAAGGCCACGGCGGGGGCGATTGCGCGCGAACTGGGCCTCGCCGGCGGCGTTGTCAGCGGCGCGGAGCTCGATGCGTTGAGCGACGACGAACTCGCGGCGCGCGTCGATGCGCTGACGGTCTTCGCGCGCGTGTCGCCCGCGCACAAGGTCAGGATCGTCAAGGCGCTGAAGTCCGCCGGCCACATCGTCGCGATGACCGGCGACGGGGTCAACGACGCGCCCGCACTGAAGGCCGCCGACATCGGCGTCGCGATGGGCATCGCCGGCACGGCGGTGACGCGCGAAGCCGCGACGATGGTGCTGACCGACGACAACTTCGCGACGATCGTCCGCGCGGTCGAGGAAGGCCGGGTGATCTTCGACAACATCATCAAGTTCGTCCGTTTCCAGCTGTCGACGAACATCGGCGCGATCCTGACCGTGCTCGCGGCGACCCTGACCGGCCTGCCCTCGCCCTTCACCGCGATCCAGTTGCTGTGGATCAACATCATCATGGACGGGCCGCCGGCGATGACGCTCGGCGTCGAACCGCCGCGCACCGGCATCATGAACGCGCCGCCGCGCCCGCAGGACGCCCAGATCCTGACGCCGGCGCGGCTCGCCCGGCTGTCGCTCTACGGCGCGACGATGATGGTCGGCACGCTGTGGCTGTTCCACTCGGCCCTGCTCGAGAACGGGCGGACGCACGCGCTGACCGTCGCCTTCACGACCTTCGTGCTGTTCCAGTTCTTCAACGTCTTCAACGCCCGCAGCGAGTACGGCAGCGCGTTCAATCCGCTGTTCCTGCGCAACGGCCGGCTGTGGCTCGCGCTCGGCGCCGTGCTCGCGCTGCAGATCGTCGTCGTCCACTGGCCGCCCGCACAGGCGATCTTCGGGACGACGCACCTCAGCGGAATCGACTGGGCGAAATGCGCGCTGGTGGCCTCGAGCGCGCTGTTCCTGGACGAGGCGAGGAAGTTGCTCGTGAGGATCCGGGCCCCGCTCGCGTGACGAGGGAACTCGCGCCCCGCTCGCGATCGGCGTGGCGCCCTTCCCGACACCCGGGACCGTGATCGCTCCGCGCGACGCCGCGCGATTCGCCGTCCGCGTCCGACGCCTGTCCCCGTTGCGGGACACACCTGCCGGTGACCCCGCGGCCCCCCCCCCGGCTTCTGCCGCTGTTTCCGCTCCATCAAACAAACGGGGCGGCCCGCTTTCGCGAACCGCCCCGTCTGGTCGAGCGCCTGGCGGCGCTGCGTCACTCGTTGTTGGCGAAGCCCAGCAGGTGCAGCAGGCTCGTGAAGAGATTGAAGAGCGACACGAACAGCGTCACCGTCGCCATCACGTAGTTCGTCTCGCCGCCGTGGATGATGTTGCTGGTCTCGTAGAGGATCAGGCCCGACATCAGCAACACGAACATCGCCGACACCGCCAGCGACAGGCCCGGCATCTCGAAGAAGATCGCGCCGAGCCCGGCGAGGAAGGCGACGAGGATGCCGACCATCAGGAAGCCGCCCATGAACGAGAAGTTCCGGCGGCTGGTCAGCGCGTACGCGGACAGGCCGAGGAAGATCGCCGCGGTGCCGCCCATCGCCTGCATCACGATCGCGGAGCCATTCGGCAGCGCGAGATACGCCGACAGGATCGGTCCGAGCGTGTAGCCCATGAAGCCGGTGAGCGCGAACACGAACAGGATCCCGAGCCCGCTGTCGCGGAATTTAGTCGTCAGGAACAGCAGGCCGAAGTAGCCGACCAGCGTGATGATCAGGCCCGGATGCGGCAGCCCGAGCGCCATCGACGCGCCGGCGCTGACCGCGGAGAACGCCAGCGTCAGCGACAGCAATATGTAAGTGTTGCGAATCACCCGGTTCGTCGAGAGGACCGAAGCCTCCGAACGGGTCATCGTTCCGATTCGGTTTTCCATGGAACGTCTACCTCCTGTTGTCACGATTACTCGAATAAATCGCACGTCTCGCACCGCTGCGATCACCGAGATCATCGATCTCGGCGCCGAGCCACTGCGTCGCGCCCCGTCCACCGACCGGCATCCGCGCGGTGCGTTCCGCCGCGAATCCGATGCCGCACTTCAGTTCGGCGCCCGGGTTAAACCCTATCCTTCGTTGAATGCCGGACGCAAGCGAATGTCCCGAATGCTAAGGCTCTGACACTTCGATAAAATACGGGTTCAACTGAATGTTTGTCCGATTTTATCGTACTGTGAAGACGCATCGATGCTGAACTACAAGCAGCTGCATCACTTCTGGAGCGTCGCGCGGGCAGGCGGCATCGTGCGCGCGAGCGAGCGCTCCGGCCTCGCGCCGCAGACCTTAAGCGGACAGATCGGCGCGCTCGAAGCGAGCCTCGGCACGACGCTCTTCCATCGCCGCGGCCGCGGCCTCGTGCTGACCGAAACCGGGCAAATGGTGCTCGACTACGCCGAGGAGATCTTCCGCGTCGGCAGCGAACTCGAGGAGGCGCTGAGGAGCCGCGCCGCGGGACGCGCGATTCCGTTCCGTGTCGGCATTGCCGACGTCGTGCCGAAGGCGATCGCATCGGTGCTGCTCGCGCCGTCGATGGACCTGCCCGAGGCGGTCCGTATCGTCTGTCGCGAGAACAAGCTCGAGCGCTTGCTCGGCGAACTCGCGATCCACAAGCTCGACGTCGTCCTCGCGGACAGCCCCATGCCGGACCGGATGGACGTGCGCGGCTATAGCCACAAACTCGGCGAATCGACGATCAGCTTCTTCGCCGCACCCGCGCTCGCCGCTAGCCTTGGCCCGCAGTTTCCCGCCTGCCTCGATCGCGCGCCGATGCTGATCCCCGGCGCCGACGCGGCGGTGCGCCGCCCGCTGTTGCAATGGTTCGAAGCGCAGCGCGTCGCGCCGCGGATCGTCGGCGAATTCGACGACAGTGCGCTGATGAAGGCGTTCGGGGAGCGCGGCGTCGGGGTGTTTCCGGCGACGACGCTGATCGCGGACGAAATCTGCCATCAGCACGGCGTTCGTCGCCTCGGCGAAGCCGACGGCGTCCGGGAGGCATACTACGCGATATCGGTCGAGCGCCGCATCTCGCATCCCGCGACGCTCGCGATCAGCCGCTCCGGTCTCAACCGGGCCGCGGGGCGTTGACGGATGAAGGCGGCATCGCCGGCACGCGGCAGGATGCGGAAAAAATATCCCGACCGTCGCGAAGGCCAAGCGACAAAACCGGAATCGCTGCCGCGCGCAGAATCGCCGACGACAATGCCGACACGATCTCGACGGCGCGCGAACTCTGATAGAATCCGCGGCTTTATCGCGCGTTCAGGCTCTTCCTGACTGGTGCCGGGAGAGGGACTCGAACCCTCACAGTGTCACCACCGGCGGATTTTGAGTCCGCTGCGTCTACCGATTCCGCCATCCCGGCTGGGAAGCGCCGCATTATCCACGAATATCCCCGCACGCAGCAAGCGCATGTCTTTGACTCTCGACGATTTCGATTACCCGCTCCCACCCGAACTGATCGCGCAGGCCCCCCTCCCCGAGCGATGCGGCAGCCGCCTGCTGGTGGTGGAGGGCGAAGAACTGGACGACCGCCGATTTACCGATCTGCCCGACCTCGTACGCCCCGGCGACCTCCTCGTGTTCAACGACACGCGCGTCATCCACGCGCGGCTCTATGGCGAAAAGGAAACCGGCGGCCGTGTCGAAGTCCTCATCGAACGCGCGATCGGCCCGCATGAGGCGCTCGCGCAGGTTCGCGCGAGCAAGTCGCCGCGCACGGGCGCGCGACTGCGCCTCGCCGACGCATTCGACGTCACGGTGCTCGGCCGCGTCGGCGAATTTTTCCACCTGCGCTTCCCGGATTCGGACGAGCTGCTCGATCTCCTCGAACGGCACGGCAAGCTCCCGCTGCCACCGTACATCGAGCGCGCGGCCGATACGCACGACGAGTCGCGCTACCAGACGGTCTACGCGCGGGAGCCGGGATCGGTCGCGGCCCCGACGGCGGGCCTCCATTTCGACCAGTGGATGCTCGCCGAACTGGCAAAAAAAGGGGTGCGCGGCGCGTGGCTCACGCTGCACGTCGGCGCGGGCACTTTCCAGCCGGTCCGCGTCAACGATCTCGGCGAACACCGCATGCATCGCGAACGTTTCGTCATTCCCCGGGAGACCGTCGAGGCGATCGCTGCGACACGCGCCGCCGGCGGGCGCGTGATCGCGGTCGGGACGACAAGCCTGCGCGCGCTCGAAGGGGCCGCGCAGGACGGCGCGCTCGACGCGGGCGCGGGCGAAACGGAACTCTTCATCCTGCCCGGCTATCACTTCCGGGTCGTCGACGCGCTGATCACGAACTTCCATCTGCCGAAGTCGACGCTGCTGATGCTGGTATCGGCATTCGCCGGCATCGAAACGACGCGCCGCGCCTACGCTCATGCGGTCGCCCATTCCTACCGCTTCTTCAGCTACGGGGACGCGATGTTCGTCACCCATCGCCACGATGCAATTTGACCTGATCACCCGGGACGAGCGCGCGCGCCGCGGCCGCCTGACCCTCGCGCACGGCACCGTCGAAACGCCGGCCTTCATGCCGGTCGGCACTTACGGCACCGTGAAGGCGATGACGCCTGCCGCGCTCGCGGACGTCGGCGCCCAGATCTGCCTCGGTAACACCTTCCACCTGTGGCTGCGCCCGGGGCTCGACGTCATCGCCGCGCACGGCGGCCTGCACCGCTTCATGGGCTGGGACCAGCCGATCCTCACCGACTCCGGCGGCTTCCAGGTGTTCAGCCTCGGCGCGCTGCGCAAGATCACCGAGGAGGGCGTGAAGTTCGCGTCGCCGATCGACGGCGCCAAACTCTTCCTGACGCCGGAAGAGTCGATGCGGATCCAGACCGTGCTGAACTCCGACGTCGTGATGATCTTCGACGAGTGCACGCCCCACCCGGCGACGCACGACGAGGCGGAGAAGTCGATGCAGCTCAGCCTGCGCTGGGCGCGGCGCTCGCGCGACGAGTTCGACCGCGTCGGGAATCCGAACGCGCTGTTCGGCATCGTCCAGGGCGGCATGTTCGAGGACCTGCGCGACGAGTCCCTTGCGGCGCTCGCCGACATCGGCTTCTCCGGCTACGCGATCGGCGGCTTGTCCGTCGGCGAGCCGAAGGAAGACATGGCGCGCATTCTCGCGCACACCGCGCCGCGCCTGCCGGCCGACAAGCCGCGCTACCTGATGGGCGTCGGGACGCCGGAAGACATCGTGGCCGGCGTCGCCGCCGGCATCGACATGTTCGACTGCGTGATGCCGACGCGCAACGCGAGGAACGGCTGGCTGTTCACGCGCTTCGGCGACATCAAGATCAAGAACGCGAGCCACAAGCAGGACACGCGCCCGCTCGACCCGTCGTGCGACTGCTATACGTGCCGCAACTTCAGCCGGTCGTATCTGCACCACCTGCATCGCGCCGGGGAAATTCTCGGCAGCATGCTCAACACGATCCACAATCTGCGCTACTACCAGACGCTGACCGCGGAGCTGCGCGCGGCGATCGCCGCGGGCGAATTCGCGCAATATGTCACGCGTTTCGCCGCCGAACGCGCGACCGGCACGGTCTGATCCCCGGCCCGCCCCCTTTTCCCGCGCGCCAAGCGCGACTTTTGCTGCTGCTATAATCGGCCGCCTTATGCAACCAACCGGAGTTTGACGTGTTCATTTCCAACGCTTACGCCCAGGCCGCGGCCGACCCGACCGGCGGCCTGATGGGCATGCTGCCGCTGATCCTGATGTTCATCGTGCTGTGGTTCCTGATGATCCGCCCGCAGATGAAGCGCGCGAAAGAACACAAGGCGATGGTCGCTGCGATCGCGAAGGGTGACGAGGTCGTCACGCAAGGCGGGATCGCCGGCCGCGTGACGCAGATCGGCGAGAACTACCTGCACGTCGAAGTCGCCGACAACGTCAACATCGTCGTTCAAGTCCAGGCCGTCGCGACCGTGCTCCCGAAGGGCACGCTGAAAACGCTCTGAGACCGGGGTGCGCGGCCGGAGGCCCGACCTCCGCCGCGAGCGTCCTGCCGCACTCCCACCTTTCACCCCGCGCGAGTCATGAACCGCTATCCGCTCTGGAAGAACATCCTCATCGGTCTGGTCCTGTTCTTCGGCCTGATCTACACCCTTCCCAATTTCTACGGCGAAGTACCCGCGGTCCAGATCTCGAGCGGCAAGGCGACCGTAAAGCTCGGCCCGGCGCTGACGGGAACGGTCGAACAGGCGCTCGCGTCGGAACAGGTCCCGTACTCCGGGCTTTTCGTCGACCAGAACAGCATCCGGGTGCGCTTCGAGTCGCCCGATGCGCAGTTGCGCGCGAAGGACGTCATCGAGAAGCGGTTCAACCCCGACCCGTCCGACCCCTCGTACATCGTCGCGCTGAACCTGCTGCCGGCCTCGCCGACGTGGCTCACCGCGATCCACGCGCTGCCGATGTACCTCGGCCTCGACCTTCGCGGCGGCGTGCATTTCCTGCTCGAAGTCGACATGCCCGGCGCGATCACGAAGCGCCTCGACTCGACCGCGGGCGACCTGCGCACGCTGCTGCGTGACAAGGACGTGCGCCACGCCGGCATCACGCGCGAAGGCAACGCCGTGCAGCTGCGCTTCCGCGACGCCGCGCAGCGCGAGGCCGCACGCAACGCGATCACCGCGAGCACGAGCGACCTCCAGCTCACCGACCGCGACGACGGCGCGGAAGACCTGAAACTCATCGCGACGCTGACGCCAGTCGCCCAGCAGCGCATCCGCGACTTCGCGATCAAACAGAACATCACGACGCTGCACAACCGGATCAACGAACTCGGCGTCGCCGAACCGGTGATCCAGCAGCAGGGGCTCGACCGCATCGTCGTGCAGCTGCCCGGCGTCCAGGACGTCGCGAAAGCCAAGGACATCCTCGGCCGCACCGCGACGCTCGAAGTGCGGATGGTCGATGACACCCCCGGCGCCCTCGAAGCCGCCCTCGCCGGCAACGTGCCGTTCGGCACCGAGCTTTACACCGAGCGCGGCGGCGCGCCGCTGCTCGTGCGCTCGCAGGTCGTGCTGACCGGCGACCGCCTCACCGACGCGCAACCCGGCTTCGACGGCCAGACCAACGAACCGGCCGTGCACCTGACGCTCGACGCCGCCGGCAGCCGCATCTTCCGCGACGTGACGCGCGAGAACGTCGGCAAGCGCATGGCGATCCTGCTGATCGAGAAAGGAAAGGGCGAAGTCGTCACCGCGCCGGTGATCCGCAGCGAGATCGGCGGCGGGCGCGTGCAGATTTCCGGCCGCATGACGACCGCCGAGGCGAACGACGTCGCGCTGCTGCTGCGCGCGGGCAGCCTCGCCGCGCCGATGGAGATCATCGAGGAACGGACCGTCGGGCCGAGCCTGGGCGCCGACAACATCGCGAAGGGCTTCAACTCGACGCTGTGGGGCTTCATCGCGATCGCGGTATTCATGATCGCGTACTACGCGCTATTCGGCCTCGTGTCGGTGATCGCGCTCGCCGCGAACCTGCTCCTGCTCGTCGCCCTGTTGTCGCTGCTTCAGGCGACGCTGACCTTGCCCGGCATCGCGGCGATGGCGCTGACCCTCGGCATGGCGATCGACGCGAACGTGCTGATCAACGAGCGGATCCGCGAAGAACTGCGCAACGGCATGACGCCGCAAGCGGCGATCCACGCCGGCTACGAGCGCGCGTTCGACACCATTCTCGACTCGAACATCACGACCCTGATCGCCGGCATCGCGCTGCTCGTCTTCGGCTCGGGGCCGGTTCGCGGCTTCGCCGTCGTGCATTGCCTCGGCATCCTCACGTCGATGTTCAGCGCGATCCTGATCTCCCGGATGCTCGTGAACTTCATCTACGGCCGCCGGCGCAAGGTCGCCTCGCTGTCGATCGGGACGATCTGGAAGCCGGGCAACTGAACGACCACGAACGTATTCGGCAGCGCCGCGCGCTGCCGCTCACGCAACAAAAGGCCTGAGACATGGAATTTTTCCGCATCAAGCGCGACATCCCGTTCATGCGGCACGCGCTGACCTTCAACATCATTTCGCTCGTCACCTTCGTGCTCGCGGTGTTCTTTCTCGCGACGCGCGGCCTGCACCTGTCGGTCGAATTCACCGGCGGCACGCTCGTCGAAGTCACGTACTCGGAAGCGCCGCAACTCGAACCGATCCGCAATGCGCTCGCCGACGGCGGCTACCCCGACGCGCAGGTGCAAAATTTCGGCAGCGCACGCGACGTGCTGATCCGCCTGCCCAACCGTGAAGAACTCGACTCCGGGCGAGTGTCGGAGCGGACGATGGCGACGCTGCAATCGGTCGCCGGCCCGACGCCCGAATTGCGGCGCGTCGAGTTCGTCGGCCCGCAGGTCGGCAAGGAGCTGGCGACCGACGGCGCGATGGCCTTGCTGCTGGTGATCTTCGGCATCGTCGTCTACCTGGCGCTGCGCTTCGAATGGCGCTTCGCGGTGTCGGCGATTATCGCCAACCTTCACGACGTGGTCATCATTCTCGGCTTCTTCGCGTTCTTCCAGTGGGAGTTTTCGCTGCCGGTGCTCGCGGCGGTCCTTGCGGTGCTCGGCTACTCGGTGAACGAGTCCGTCGTCGTGTTCGACCGCGTGCGCGAAACGTTCAGGAAGCGTCGCAACCTGTCAACGCCCGAAGTGCTGAACCACGCGATCACCTCGACGATCTCGCGGACGGTGATCACCCACGGCAGTACGCAGATGATGGTGCTCGCGATGCTGCTGTTCGGCGGCGCCACGCTGCACTACTTCGCGATGGCGCTGACGATCGGCATCCTGTTCGGCATTTACTCGTCGGTGCTCGTCGCGAGCCCGCTGGTGATGTGGCTCGGCGTCTCGCGCGAGCAGTTCGTCAAGCCGAAAAAGGAAAAGGAAGAGGCGGTCGTCTGACGCCCGCCGGCGATGAACGAGTTCCTGCAGGCCTTCGTCAGTCTGCTCGCGATCACCAATCCGATCGTCGCCGCACCGCTGTTCCTCGGCATCGTCGCGGGCCTGCCGCTCGACGGCAAGCGCCGCGCCGCCCGCCATGCGGGCCTCGCCGTGTTCGCGATCCTCGCCGGTGCCGCGCTCGGCGGGCGCTACGTTCTCGAACTCTTCGGCATCTCGCTCGACGCCTTTCGCACCGCCGGCGGCCTCGTCATCATCCTCGTCGGGCTCGAGATGCTGCGCGGCAGCCCGAGCATGATCCAGCAGGATGCAGCGTCGCCCGAGGATCCGCGCGACCGGATCTTCGTCCCGTTCGCGATGCCGCTCGTCGCCGGACCGGGCGCAATCACGACGGCGATCACGCTGTCGGTGACCTACCCTTCGCGCCTGTACCTGCCGGTGATCGCGCTGATCGCCGCGGCCGGATCGGCGCTCGTGCTGTGGGCGACACTGCATCTCGCGCTGTCGCGCCAGCGTCTCGTGACCCCGCGCGTCGAACGGATCTTCACGCGCTTCATGGGCCTGATCCTCGTCGCGATCGGTTTCCAGATCGGCATGCTCGGCATCCGGGACTTCTTCGGGCTCGGCGGGGGGTGATCACCGGCTACCCGCGCGCCGGAGTGTCAAGTCGAATACTGGATCTCGCCTAGACTTCAAACACCTGTTTCACACGCAAGGTCTCGCGTCGTTCGATGAGGCCGATCAGCCGGTCGATGTTCGGGTGTTTGCCCGGATTCGCCCGCGCAGCGTCGACGTGCTCGGCGTACAGCTCGAGCCCCTTTTTCGCCGCCTCCGGCCCGATCGCGCCGTACAGCTGCGCTAGGTGGTTATAGACGACGAGCGAACCGGCCTGCCCCGGCTTGTTCTCGATCGACGCGACGATCGCCTCGTTCGCGTCAAGCAGGTTCAGCGCGGCCAGATGCGACACTTTCGGCAGTTGCTTGAGATTGTCGGCGAATGCCATTTCCGTTCTTTCCCTCCGAGTGGAAACGCCACGCGCGGGCGGCGTTCCGTCGACAACGTTCGGCGCGTCAAATGCGTTTCGCGAGCTCGACCGCCTTGCCGATATAGCTCGCCGGCGTCATCGCGAGCAGGCGTTCGCGGTCCGCTGCGGGAATCGCGAGCGTGCGGACAAAATCCTGCAACGCCTCGCGAGTGATGCCCTTGCCGCGCGTCATCGCCTTCAACTGCTCGTAGGGGTTCTCGATGCCGAAGCGGCGCATCACGGTCTGCACCGGCTCGGCAAGCACTTCCCACGCGCCATCGAGATCGGTCGCGACGCGGGCCGGGTCGGCTTCGAGCTTGTTCAGTCCGCGCAGGCAGGAGTCGAGCGCGAGCAAGGTGTGACCGAAGCCGACGCCCATGTTGCGCAGGACGGTCGAGTCGGTGAGGTCGCGCTGCATCCGCGAGATCGGCAGCTTTTCGGAGAAATGACGCAGCACGCCGTTCGCGATCCCGAAGTTGCCTTCGGCATTCTCGAAGTCGATGGGATTGACCTTGTGCGGCATCGTCGACGAGCCGACCTCACCTTCCTTCAGCTTCTGCTTGAAATAGCCGAACGAGATGTACATCCAGAGGTCGCGGCAGGCGTCGATCAGGATCGTGTTCGTCCGTGCCATCGCATCGAACAGTTCGGCCATCGCGTCGTGCGGCTCGATCTGAATCGTGTACGGGTTGAATTCGAGGCCGAGCGATTCGATGAACGCGCGGTTGAATCCTTCCCAGTCGAAAGCCGGCCACGCGGACAGGTGGGCGTTGTAGTTGCCGACGGCGCCGTTGAATTTCGCCGTCAGCGAGACCCGCGCGATCGCCGCGCGCGTGCGGACGAGGCGTGCGGCGATGTTCGCCATCTCCTTGCCGAGCGTCGTCGGACTCGCCGGCTGGCCATGCGTGCGCGACAACATCGGCAGGTCGGCGAGCTGATGCGCGAGCTCGCGAAAGCGCGCGATGACCGCGTCGAGCGCCGGCAGCAGCACCGCATCCCGCCCCTCGCGCAGCATCAGCGCGTGCGACGTGTTGTTGATGTCTTCGGAGGTGCAGGCGAAATGGATGAACTCGGACACCTTCGTCACTTCCGCGTTGTGTCCCAGCCGCTCCTTGAGCCAGTACTCCATCGCCTTGACGTCGTGATTCGTCGTCGCCTCGATCGCTTTCACCGCATCGCTGTCGGCTGGCGAAAACTTCGCAACGACGGAATCGAGCTCCGCGACGGTCGCGGCCGAGAACGGTGCGACCTCGACGAGTCCGGGCTCCGCCGCGAGCGCCTTCAGCCAAGCGATTTCCACCCTGACGCGGTTGCGAATCAGGCCGTGCTCGGAAAAATGGTCGCGCAGACCCGCGACCTTGCCGTGGTAGCGGCCGTCGAGGGGGGAAAGGGCCATGAGGGACGAAACGGACATAACGGGATTTCCGGCAAAAGTGCTATTTTACCTCTCCGGACCACCCGCCGAGCGTCCGCGCTACCGTGGCCTGTTCGAATAGCCGACGGGCCTGCGTCGCCGCAGCAGGACCTCAACCTGCGTCAGAGAGAACTCATGACTGAATCGGAAAAATACCGCATCAAGGTCGAGGCCACGGCCGAGTTCGTTGCCGGCCAGTCGGCTCCCGAAGACGACCGCTACGTCTTTGCCTATCACATCACGATCACGAACGTCGGCACCGTGGCCGCCCAGCTGATCAGCCGTCACTGGATCATCACCGACGGTACCGGCAAGACGCAGGAAGTCCGCGGGCTGGGCGTGATCGGCGAACAGCCGACACTCGCGCCGGGCCAGCAGTTCACCTATTCGAGCGGCTCGGTGATCGAAACGCCGGTTGGGACGATGCATGGCAGCTATGAAATGTCAGCCGACGACGGGCACCGCTTCGAAGCCGAAATTCCCGCTTTCATGCTCGCGATGCCGCGGGTCCTGCACTGAGGAACGTCCACCGCGCACCGCAATCGGCATCCGCCCCGGCAGGTCGGCCGAGGTCCGCGCCCTCGTACATTTCCCGCGTGCCCGCGACCGATTCCCCGACCAGGATCGACGCCGGGAGCAGCACCCGAATCTCGCAACCCGCTCCCGGCGCCGAAACGACGCGAACATGTCCTTGGTAGAGATGCGCGACGCTGTGCACGACCGAGAGCCCGATTCCCGTGCCCTGCCCGATATTCTTCGTCGTGAAAAACGGCTCGAAAAGCCTCGCCCGCAGTTCCGGGGCGATTCCGGGTCCGTCGTCGCTCACCGAGATCGCCACCCAGTCGCCCGCCAATTCGCATCGGCACGAATCGCAGGCGGCAAGCGCCGTCACGGATTCGCGGCGGGCCGAAAGGCGAACGGTGCCGGATCCGTTGATCGCATCCCTCGCATTGACGAGAAGATTCATAAGAAGCTGATGGACGTGGCCGGGGTCGACGGATAACGACGGCAGCGCCGGATCGATGTCCGTGACGAGCGCGACCGTATCGGGCAACGTCGCCCGCAGCAGGCCGGCGACTTCGCGGGCAAGGCCGTCGAGACGCGTGGACCGACCGGAAGAGGATCCCGTCTGCCTGAACCCGGGCAACTGCTGGATGAGCTCGCGCGCGCGCTGTCCGGCGGTGCGGATTTCCTCGAGGTGGCGCGCGACCTGGGGCAGGCGCCCGTCCGCCCTGATCTGGGTTTCGGCGAGTTGCGAATAACCGAGAATGGCTGCGAGGATGTTGTTGAAATCATGCGCGATTCCGCTCGTCAGGGTGCTGACGAGTTCGACCCGCTCAAGCCGCGCGACACGCTCGAACAACTCGTGGCGTCGCCGTTCGTCTTCGCGCAATTGGGTGATGTCCTCCTTCACCGCGACGAAGTGCCGCACGACACCGCGCTCATCCCGCACCGGCGACACCGAGACCGTCTCCCGGATCAAACGGCCGTCACGGCTGCGATTGGACAATTCGCCGCGCCATGATTGTCCGGCGAGGATCGTGCTCCACAGCGCCGCGTAGACCTCCGTCGGCGTTTCACCGGACTTGAAAAGTCTCGGCGACGCACCGATGAGTTCTTGCTCCGAGTATCCGTACGCCGCGCAACACGCGGGATTCACGTACTCGATGCAGCCGTCGCGGTCGGTGATGATGACGGCGCTGCCCGACTGCGCGATTGCCTCGGCGAGCGTGCGGCCGCGGGCTTCCGTCGCGCGCAGCGCGGACTCGGCGTGCTTCATTCCGGTGATGTCGGCAAAGGTCGTCACGACGGCCTCGATGCGGCCCGACGCGTCCCGCATCGGCTGGCTATTCACGAGAACCCACACCGGCTCCCGGTCGCCTTGCACGACGCCCATCACGACCTTGCGCTGGGGTTGCCCCGAGCGAAGCGTGACGAGGGCCGGATGCAGATGCGCCGGGAAGGGCGACCCGTCCTCGCGCAGGTAGCTCACCGGCAGACTTTGGATGTCGTGTTGCTGCAGCACCCCGCGCGGCAGCCCAAGAATGCGGTGAGCCGCCGAGTTGGACGCAAGGAGCCGCCCTTCTCCGTCGCGCACGATCACGCCTTCGAGCATCGCATCGAACAGCGGCTCGAGTCCGCCCCGGGCTCCCGCCTGATGCAAGAATGGAAAGTTGCTCACGACTTCTCCCTGCCCGTTATTTGCTGGTGTCATTATATCGCGCCCGTCGCGACGGGCCGCGCCCCCGGGCACGGGCATGGCGGGCATGCCGTGCCGAAGGAGCGGAGAGTCGGAAACCAAGCATGAGTTCCGATTGATAACCGATATGAGCAAATCCGGGCCGCGCGCGGCGAGACAAGGAGACTCGGCCGAGGGCACGAAAAAAGCACCTGGCAGTCGGGCGAGCATGGTCTATGTTGAAAACCGGCCGCAAAGTCATGGTCTTGAGCGGCAACGCTTCGAGCGCATTTCCACACGGCGGTGAGCTCGGCCTTCCCTGCCTTTCTGGACGAGGAGCCATGTTCTCTCGCAGCGTAATCGCCACGGCGCTGATCGGCATCGGCGCCGCCGCGTTCGACGGCTATTACAGCGAAAGGACCGACCCGCAGCGTGCGGCGCTCGACGCGTCGGTTTGCACCGCGATGGGCGGCGTCCGCTACGCCTGGTCGCCATTCTTCCGCCTCGCCGCCGCGCAGTCGCCGGCCGTCGCGCCGCCCCCGAAGACCGAAGTGGGCCCGTTCAGCCGCGCGGTCGCGGAGGCCTCGACCGCCCAGCCGGCCGACGCCAACCCGGAGCTCCGAAAGGACCTCGGCACGCTGCACTTTCCGATTACGACATCCGTGCGACAAGCGCAGCAGTATTTCAACCAGGGCCTTCGCCTGAGCTACGGGTTCAACCACGGCGAGGCGCTGCGGGCGTTCCGCAAGGCGCGCACCCTCGATCCCGACTGCGCGATGTGCTACTGGGGCGAGGCGCTCGTGCAGGGGCCGAACATCAATGCTCCGATGACTGCGCAGGCGATGGCTCCGGCGTTCGAGGCGATGACGCGCGCCCAGGCGCTTGCGGCGAAGACGGAGCCGAAGGAACGCGCGCTGATCGAGGCGCTCGCCCAACGCTACGCCGCGCCGCCTGCCGGGGCGACCGGCGGGGCGCCGCCCGAGCGTGCCGAGCTCGACAGGGCATATGCCCAGGCGATGAAGCGGGTCGCGGCGGCCTACCCGGCGGATATCGACATCGCCGCGCTGACGGCTGAGGCGCTGATGGACTTGCAGCCGTGGGATCACTGGGAAGCCGGCGGCCATACGCCGAAAGGCGAGACGGCGACGATCCTCGCGCTGCTGGAGCGCTCGCTCGAGAAGCAGCCGAACCACGCCGGCGCCATCCACTTCTACATCCACATGACCGAAGCATCGAGCGATCCGGCTCGCGCGGTGCCGTACGCGAAGCGCCTCGGCAATCTGATGCCGGGTGCGGGCCATGTCGTCCATATGCCGTTCCATACGTACTTCCGTGTCGGCATGTACAAGGAAGCCGTCGAGGCGAATCGCAAGGCGGTGCGCGTGGACGAGGCCTACATCGCACGCGCCGCACCAGTCGGCATTTATCCGATGGCCTACTACCCGCACAACGTGCATTCGCTGATGGTGTCGGCCCAGATGGCGGGCGACGCGGAGAGCGCGCTCGCCGCGGCCGAGAAGCTCGACCGGATCGTGTCGGCTGCAGCGGCGGCGCAGGTGTCGTGGGTCCAGCCGATCAAGGTCGCGCCATACTTCGCCCACGCACAGTTCAGCCCGCCGCAGACGATCCTCGCGCTGCCCGACCCCGGCACCGAACTGCCGTTCGTCAAGGCGATGTGGCATTACGCGCGCGGCGTCGGGTTCGCGCGCGCCGGCGAGCGGGAGCGAGCCGACGCCGAAGCGGGTGCGATCGCGAATCTGAACGGCTCCAACGAGTTCCCCGATCTCGTTGCCGGCGGCGTGCCGGCAAAGGACATCCTGCAGCTCGCCGAGGAGGTCGTCCGCGGCCGGATGGCTCAGGCGGCAGGGGACCACCGCAAAGCCGTCGGGCATTTCGAGGAAGCGGTGAGACTCGAGGATTCGCTCGCCTACACCGAGCCGCCATACTGGTACTACCCGACGCGGCAGTCGCTCGGTGCTGCGCTGCTGCTCGCCGGCGAGCCCGAGCGCGCGGAGCTCGTGCTGCGTTCGAGCCTCGCCCGCGCGTCGAATAACGGCTGGGCGCTATTCGCGCTGATGAAGAGCTACGAGCAGCAGGGCGACGCGGCGAGCAGCCGCGTGATCCGTCGCAAATTCGAGCGGGCCTGGCTCGGCGACCGGAAGATGCTCGACCTCACCCGGCTGTAACAGGCGCGGCATTTGCGGGAATTCCGCCTCGCCCCGGAGTTTCGCAAGCCGCGGAACCGGCGAGCTTCTTTGCCTAGCTGCGATAATCCGCGTTGATCTTCACGTAGTCGTACGAGAAGTCGCAGGTCCAGACGATCGCGCCGGCCTGGCCGCGTGCCAGATCGACGCGAATCGTGATTTCGGCCTCCTTCATGACGCGCGCGCCGTCCTCCTCGCGATAGGTCGCCGCGCGCCCGCCCCGTTCGGCAACCAACACTTCCTCGTTCGCCGTGCCGAGCCAGACGCGCAAGCCGTCCACGTCGAGATCGGTGATGCCCGCATAGCCGATCGCCGCGAGGATCCGGCCGAGGTTGGGGTCGGACGCGAAGAACGCCGTCTTGACGAGCGGCGATTGCCCGATCGCGTAGGCCACTTTGCGGCACTCGTCGCGGTCCGCTCCGCCTTCGACAGCGATCGTGATGAACTTCGTCGCGCCCTCGCCGTCGCGCACGATGGCCTGGGCGAGCCGGATCGATACGTCGATGACTGCTTCGCGCAGCGTGTGGAAATCCGGACCGAGCGGGTCGGCGATTTCGTCGTTGCCGGCCTGGCCCGTCGCGATGAGGATGAACGAGTCGTTGGTCGAGGTATCGCCGTCGATCGTGATGCTGTTGAACGACACCTCTGCGGCCTCTTTCGCGAGCGAATCGAGCAGCGGCTGGGCGACCGAAGCGTCGCACGCGAGAAAACCGAGCATGGTTGCCATGTTCGGCTTGATCATGCCGGCGCCCTTGCTGATGCCGGTCAAGGTCACCGTGCGCCCACCGATCCGGATCTGGCGCGACACCGCCTTCGGCGCGGTGTCGGTCGTCATGATCGCGTGCGCCGCGTCGAACCAGCCGTCGCCGCGCAAGTCCGCCAGCGCCGCGGGCAGCCCGGCGACGAGCCGGTCGACCGGCAGCGGCTCGAGGATCACGCCGGTGGAGAACGGCAGCACCTGCGCCGGGGCGATGCCCAGCAGGCGCCCGACCTCGACACACGTCGAGTGCGCGTTCGCGAGGCCCTGCTCGCCGGTGCCCGCGTTCGCGACGCCGGTATTGATCACCAGCGCACGGATCCCGCCGCCCGGAAGGTGCTGCTTGCACAACTGCACGGGCGCCGCGCAGAAACGGTTGAGCGTGAAGACGCCCGCCGCCCGGCTGCCGGCAGCGAGTTCGATCAGCGTGAGGTCGCGTCGGTTCGCTTTCCGGATTCCGGCTTCGGCGACCCCGAGGCGGACGCCCGGGACCGGGAGGAGGTCGGCAGCCTGCAAGGCGGGCAGATTGACGGGCACGGCAGTTCTCCATGTTCTGGTCGAGGTTTCGCGGAAACCCCGGATTGGGAAGGTCGATTCATGGCGCCGCCCCGCGGCGGCAACGTCTTACTAGGTTTGTCGCGTCGAAGCCGCTGCGGTCACGGCGAGCGAGACCTGCTGTGCGAACAACTGAAAAGCTTCGAAGGTTTCGTCATCGAGACTGCCCCCGGGGTTCAGCCGGTCGGCGTAGAACATGCCGATCGCGCGCCCCTGGACCTGGATCGGGGCGATGCAGGCAAGGGTGGTGGTCGTGACGAGTTGCAATCGATCGACGCGGAGCGTCGCAGGACTTTGCCCCGGGCCGAGGCACAGCGCGCGAGGATTGTGAAAGAACTCGTTGAACAGGTCGCCGGGCGTGTCGTCGAGCGAAAAGATGAAGCGCTGGCGCAGCGCTTCGGCGCCGGCGCCGAGCGCTGTCTTGCCGATCAGCTGCAGACGGTTCCGGGACAACAGCGCGAACAGGACCCGGTCGAAACCGACTCCGCGGTAAATGCCTTCGAGGACGAGGTTCAGGATCTCGTTGAGGTTCGCCCCGGCGGCGATCCGCCCGGAAATTTCGCGCAGGATCCTGAGTTGCAGATGCGGATCGGGCGCCAACGCGTCTTCGGCCGCGACCGGCTCTTCTGCCGCGACCGGCCCCGCCTGCGGGATACGGTGCGCGACCTCGGGCGCGCCGAAATAGCTGACGATCCGCGCGGCCTCCATGCCGTTCTCGGCGAGCGTCTCGCGCAACGCCTCCGGCGACGCGCCGGCGAACGAGGACATTTCCTCGATCAGCTTGCGCGTTCCGGGCGCATCCCAACCGCTCTCGACTTCGATCGCCAGTCGTTGGCCGAAGACGATCGCCTGCTCCGACCCGCCGCGACCGCCGCCCTCGACGACAGACAGTAGCAACGGCCCCAGTTTCCACTCACGCGCGAGGCCCGCGGTGAGCTGGCGCAGACGAAAGCCGAGCACGCTCATCTGTGCTTCGTCCACCGTCTGGCCACCCGCGTTCAGAACCTCGTCGAGACGCTGCGCGGCGCCGCCGCCGAAACACCAGAACGCCATGTCGCCCACCCGCGACAGCAGCGCGGCGATGAACACTTCTTCGCTCCGCCCGTCCCGACGCATTCCGGCGAGCGACCGGGCCTGGACGGCGGCGTGAAAGCCGCGTGCCATCTCCTCGATCACGCGCTTGCGGACGCCTCCGGCGAGCAGCGCGTCGACGAGCCGGATCGCGACCGCGATTTCGACCACGGCGTTGAATCCGAGGACCACGATCGCCCGGCTAATCGTGCTTACCGACTGGCGTGAGGGGTTGTACAGCGCGCTGTTCGCGAGCTTGAGCACTTTCGCCGTCATCGCCGCATCCTGCAGGATGACTTGCGCGAGGCGGTTCGTCGAAGCCTTTTCGTCGTCGGCCACCGCGTGGATCAGCGCGACGGTCGCGCCGAGCGCAGGCATTTCCTGCTCGCGGATATGGGTGACCCAATGCGCGAGTGTCCGCTTCTCGCGCCGGCCGGCCGGCAGCGCCCCCTCCGGTACGCCGAGCGAGAGTTCCGGGTACAGCGCCGGGCCCGGCTTGTGCGGAACCTCGTCAGCGCCTTTCGCCATGCTCGAACCCGGAACTGTCGCCTCGGGGAGCGGCGCCGTGTCGGCCATCCGGACGGCCGTGCCGCCCCGCTGCGTTCATCATGACGTGTCAGCTCAGCTTGCCATGGCAATGCTTGTACTTCTTGCCCGATCCGCACGGGCACGGGTCGTTGCGACCGACTTTCGGGCCGACATGGGTCGGCGCGACGGCGACGGCGGCGCGACCGTCGCCCCCCCCGAGCGCCTCATCGTAGTCCGCATGCTGATACTGCACGTTGTCGAGCTCCGGCGGCGTCTCGACTTCTTCGAGTTGCGACTCCGTGCGCACCTGGACCGTCATCAGCAGTTTCGAAACATCCGCCCGCACCGTGTCGAGCAGGGTTTCGAAGAGTTCGAACGCTTCGCGCTTGTATTCCTGCTTCGGGTTCTTCTGCGCGTAGCCGCGCAAGTGAATACCCTGCCGCAGGTGGTCGAGCGCCGCAAGGTGCTCGCGCCAGTGCGTGTCGAGGCTCTGCAGCATCACGTTGCGCTCGAACTGATGCCACGCGGCCGCGTCGACTTGCGCGACCTTCGTCGCGTACGCCTCCTCGCCGGCTTCGAGAATCCGCTTGAGGATCGTCTCGTCGTCGAGGTTGGGCTCCTCCTTGATCCACTGGCCGACGGGCACGCGCAGCTGGACCTCCGCGGCCAGCGCCTGTTCGAGCGCCGGGACGTCCCACTGCTCCTCGACGGTCTCGGCCGGAACGTGAATCCGGAAGGTGTCGTGCAGCACCCCCTGGCGCATCGCGCGGATCGTCTCGGAGATGTCGTCGGTGGCGAGCAGCTCGTTGCGCTGCTGGTAGATCACCTTGCGCTGGTCGTTGGCGACGTCGTCGTATTCGAGCAGCTGCTTGCGGATGTCGAAGTTGCGCTGCTCGACCTTGCGCTGCGCGGATTCGAGCGAACGCGTCACCATCGCGTGCTCGATCGCCTCGCCCTCGGGCATCTTCAGCCGCACCATGATCGCATTCAGGCGCTCGCCGGCGAAGATCTTCATCAGCGGGTCTTCGAGCGACAGGTAGAAGCGCGAGCTGCCCGGGTCGCCCTGGCGGCCGGCGCGGCCGCGCAGCTGGTTGTCGATGCGGCGGGACTCGTGTCGTTCGGTGCCGATGATATGCAGGCCGCCCGCGGCGAGCACCTGCTCGTGCACCTTCTTCCAGTCGTCGCGCATCGCCGCGATGCGCGATTCCTTCTGCTCGTCGCCGTGCGCCGCGTCCGCACGAATCGCCGCGATCTGCCGTTCGATGCTGCCGCCGAGCACGATGTCGGTGCCGCGGCCGGCCATGTTCGTCGCGATCGTGATGACGCCCGGGCGGCCGGCCTGCGCGACGATTTCGGCTTCGTGCTCGTGCTGCTTCGCGTTCAGGACCTGGTGCGGCAGCTTAACGCGGTTCAGCTCGCCCGACAGGAACTCGTTGATCTCGATCGACGTCGTGCCGACCAGCACCGGCTGACCGCGCTCGACGCAGCCGCGGATGTCGGCGATCACCGCGTCCCACTTCTCCTGCGCGGTGCGATAGACCTTGTCGTTCTCGTCCTTGCGGACCATCGCCCGATTGGTCGGCACGACGACGGTTTCGAGGCCGTAGATCGAGTGGAACTCGAATGCTTCGGTGTCGGCCGTCCCTGTCATGCCGGCGAGCTTGCCGTACATGCGGAAGTAATTCTGGAAGGTGATCGACGCGAGCGTCTGGTTCTCCGCCTGGATGCGCACGCCTTCCTTTGCCTCGACCGCTTGGTGCAGGCCGTCCGACCAGCGGCGCCCGGCCATCAGGCGGCCGGTGAATTCATCGACGATCACGACTTCGTTGTTCTGCACGACGTAGTGCTGGTCGCGGTGATACAGGGCGTGCGCCCGCAGCGCGGCGTACAGGTGATGCACCAGCAGGATGTTGCCCGGGTCGTAGAGGCTCGTGCCCTCGGCGAGCAGGCCCATGCGGGTCAGGATCTGCTCGGCGTTTTCGTGCCCCTGCTCCGTCAGCAGCACCTGCCGCGCCTTCAGATCGAGCGTGTAGTCGCCCGGTTTCGTTACGTCGTCGCCCTCGCCTTCCTGCTGCGTCAGCGTCGACGGGACCTGATTCAACTTGAGGTAGAGCTCCGTGTGATCTTCGGCTTGACCGGAAATGATGAGCGGCGTGCGCGCCTCGTCGATCAGGATCGAATCCACCTCGTCGACGATCGCGAAGTTCAGCCCGCGCTGTACCCGTTCGCCGACCGAATACACCATGTTGTCGCGCAGATAGTCGAAGCCGAACTCGTTGTTCGTGCCGTACGTGATGTCGGCCGCGTACGCGGCCTGCTTCTCCGCGTGCGCCATGCGCGACAGGTTGCAGCCCGTCGTCAGGCCGAGGAAGCCGTAGATCCGTCCCATCCAGTCCGCGTCGCGGCTCGCGAGGTAGTCGTTCACCGTGATGACGTGGACACCCTTGCCGGTGAGTGCATTCAGATAAGCGGGCAGCGTCGCGACGAGCGTCTTGCCTTCACCGGTCCGCATCTCGGAAATCTTGCCGTTGTGCAGCACCATGCCGCCGATCAGCTGCACATCGAAATGCCGCATGCCGTGCACGCGCTTGCCGGCTTCGCGCACGACCGCGAAGGCCTCCGGCAGAAGGCTGTCGAGCGACTCGCCGTTCTCCACACGCTGCCTGAACTCCGTGGTTTTCGCCTTCAGGGCCTCGTCGGAGAGCGCCGAGATCTCCGGCTCACGCGCGTTGATCGCGCGGACGGTCTGCGAATACTGGCGAATCAGGCGGTCATTGCGACTGCCGAAGATTTTCTTGAGAAGGCCGGAGATCATGGGGTGTCGGTGGGTCGATTCGGCAAAGGCAGCAGTTTAGCATGGGGGTCGTATCCGGGCCGGTTGCGGACGGTGCGCTACGTCAAGCGGCGTGTGCCTTATGAACGCTTGCGCCGGGGCCGCGCGGTCCCTACCATCGGCGGCGATATGGACACCCATCGATGACTCAGTTGATCCACCGTTTTCTCGGCAGCGGCGACGCGCTCGCGCGGCTTCGCGACCATGCCGCCCGCCTGCGGCGGCTGCAGACGGTGCTCGAACAGCACGTGCCGCCGTCGCTCGCGGCCGCGTGCTCGGTCGCGAACCTGAAGGGGGACATGCTCGTGCTGCTCGCCGACGGCGGCGCCGTCGCCGCGCGACTGAAGCAGATCGCGCCGACGCTGGCGGAGCAGTTTGCCGCCGCCGGACTGCCGGTCAAGAGCGTGCAGGTCAAGGTCAGGATCATCGAGCAGCAGGACGCGCTGCGCCCGCCGCCCGAGCGGAAGCTGTCGGACGCCGGGCGCCGCAGTCTTGCCGATTTTTCGGAGTCGTTGCCGGCGGATTCACCGCTGCGCGAATCGCTCGAACGGTTGATCGCGCGCAGTCGCGCCGGCTGAAACGCTCACGCGAGCGGAAGAAAGACCCGCTCCAGCGCCAACAGTGCGAGAAACACGAACACGACGATCAGCCCGGCGCGGAAGAAATTCCACGCCCACAGGCGATAGCGCAGGTTGCCTGTAAGCATCCAGGCGATCAGCGAACCGCCGATTCCGATCAGCGCGAGGACGCCGAACAGCCGGATGACGAGCATTGGCCCGCTCAGCCTGCGGGCACCAGTTCGAACTGATGGGTCACTGCCGGGGGCGTCGAGGCCGTCTTTTCGAACGTGACGATCTCCCACGCCGAACGATCCTCGAGCAGCACCCGAAGGATCTGGTTGTTCAGCGCGTGACCGGACTTGTGTGCGCTGTAGGCCGCGAGCAGCGGGTGACCGCACAGGTAGAGGTCGCCGATCGCATCGAGCACCTTGTGCTTGACGAACTCATCGACGTAGCGCAGCCCGTCGGCGTTCAGCACGCGGTATTCGTCCATCACGATCGCGTTGTCCAGACTGCCGCCGAGCGCGAGGCCGTTGGCGCGCATCATGTCGACATCCTGCATGAAGCCGAAAGTCCGTGCGCGGGCGACGTCCCGCACGTATGACTGCTCGGCAAAATCCACGGTCACGCTCGTCGACGTCTTGTCGATCGCGGGGTGATTGAAGACGATCGAGAAGGTGAGGCGGAAGCCGTCGTATGGTTCGAGCCGGACCCACTTGTCGTCTTCGCGGTATTCGACGGCCTTCTTCACGCGCAGGAAGCGCTTCGGCGCCTTCTGTTCCTCGATGCCGGCCGACTGCAGCAGGAAGACGAACGGCCCGGCGCTGCCGTCGAGGATCGGAATCTCGGGGGCGTCGACGTCGACATGGAGATTGTCGATACCCAGACCGGCCAGTGCCGACATCAGGTGCTCGACGGTGCCGACTTTCGCGCCGTCGCGCTCGAGTCCCGAGCACATCCGGGTGTCGCAGACCGCGTACGGATCGGCAGGCAGGTCGATCGGCGGGGTCACGTCGACGCGATGGAAGACGATCCCGGTGTTCGGCGCCGCGGGGCGCAGCACGAGCTGGACCTTGCGTCCGCCGTGCAGTCCGACGCCGGTAGCCTTGACGATCGATTTGAGGGTTCGCTGCCGCATCATTTGTTAATTTCCTGTTTCACGCCAGCAGTTTATCACGCCGGTTCGACCTGCCGGATCGCCGTCCGTTGCAGCTCAAAGCGCAACACTGCGTTGCGCCGGCAGCACGACGCCGGGGGAAATGACGACGGGCGCCCGGTGCGGACCGGAGGCAGCGATCCGCATCGAGGCGCCCGTGGGCGCGAGGGCCGGCCGACTCAGTCGGCCTGCTTGCGCAGGAACGCCGGGATGTCGTAGGTGCCCATGCCGTTCGCGCTCATCGCTTCGACCGTCGTGCGGCGGCCACTGCGGATTACCGCGGGGACGTCGAGGTTCGCGGTATTCATCGTGCCCATCGCCGGCCCGTATGTGCCGGTGCCCTGCACGATCTGCATCACCGGTTGACGCGCCGAGCGCGGCGCGCCCAGACCGGTCGCGACGACGGTCACGCGGACGGTGTCTTCCATCGACTCGTCGAACACCGTGCCGTACTTGACGAAGGCTTCCGGCGCGGCGAAGGCCTGCACGGTCTTCACCGCGTCGCGCACCTCCGACATCTTCAGCGAGCGGCTCGCGGTGATGTTGATTAGCACGCAGCGCGCGCCCGACAGTTCGGTGCCTTCGAGCAGCGGGCTCACCGCGGCCTGCTCGGCGGCGATCCGTGCGCGGTCCATACCCGACGCTTCGGCCGAACCCATCATCGCGCGGCCCATCTCGCCCATCGCGGTGCGGACGTCCTGGAAGTCGACGTTGACGAGGCCGGGCACGTTGATGATTTCGGCGATGCCGCCGACGGCGCTGCGCAGCACGTTGTCGGCCGAGCGGAAGCAGTCCTCGAAGCCGGCGTCGTCGCCATAGACTTCGAGCAGTTTGTCGTTGAGAACGATGATCAGCGAGTCGACGTGGCGGGTCAGTTCCTCGACGCCGCTCTCGGCAACGCGCAGGCGGTTCTCGAAGTCGAACGGCTTCGTGACCACCGCGACGGTCAGGATGCCCATCTCGCGCGCGATCTCGGCGACCACCGGCGCCGCGCCGGTGCCGGTGCCGCCGCCCATGCCGCCGGTGATGAAGCACATGTGCGCACCGTCGAGCGCGGCGGCGATCGCGTCGCGCGAATCCTGCGCCGCGGCGCGGCCGGCTTCGGGCTTCGAGCCGGCACCAAGGCCGGAGCTGCCGAGCTGGATCTTGTTCGGCGCGAGGCAGCGCTTGAGCGCCTGCGCGTCGGTGTTCGCGACGATGAATTCGACGCCGTGCACGCCCTCGCGAATCATGTGATCGACGGCATTGCCGCCGGCCCCGCCGACGCCGACCACCTTGATGATCGTGCCGGTCTGCTCCTTCTCAACGATTTCAAACATTTGCCGCGCCTCCTGTAATACTGCTGTTGCGACCTGAATCCCCGACCGGGCACATATCTAGTAGAAACCGCGCATCTTATTACTAAATGCGGGCCCGCCCCAGGTACTCATTTCAAATTTTTCGGACCACTCGTCCGCCCTGTCAGAAATTCTTCTCGAACCACGATTTCATGCGCCCGAACATCTGCCGGACGCTGCGCGTCTCCCGCGCGAGAATCCCGCGCCGGCGTTGCGCATACCCCTCCAACACGAGCCCCATCGCCGTCGCGTAGCGCGGGTGGCACACGACATCTGCCAGTCCGCCCGCGTACTGCGGCGACCCGACGCGCACCGGCATGTGGAACACTTCCTCGCCCAGCTCGACCATGCCGGCCATCACCGACGAGCCGCCGGTCAGCACGATGCCCGACGACAGCAGCTCCTCGTAGCCGCTGCGGCGCAGCTCGGCCTGCACGAGTTCGAAGAGCTCGGAGACGCGCGGCTCGATGACGTCCGCGAGCCGCTGCCGCGACAGCGGACGCGGCGGCCGGTCGCCGACGCCGGGCACCTCGATCATTTCTTCGGGATCGGCGAGCGTGTGCATCGCGACGCCGTGGCGGATCTTGATTTCCTCGGCCTCGGACGTCGGCGTGCGCAGCGCCATCGCGATGTCGTTGGTGATCTGGTCGCCGGCGACGGGCAGCACCGCGGTGTGCCGGATCGCGCCGTGCGTGAACACCGCGATGTCCGTCGTGCCGCCGCCGATATCGACGAGGCACACGCCGAGGTCCTTCTCGTCCTCGGTCAGCACCGCGTAGCTCGATGCGAGCGGCTGCAGGATCAGGTCCATCACTTCGAGCCCGCAGCGGCGCACGCACTTGATGACGTTCTGCGCCGCCGACACCGCGCCGGTGACGATGTGCACCTTGACCTCGAGCTTCACGCCGCTCATGCCGATCGGCTCGCGCACGCCGCCCTGGCCGTCGATGATGAATTCCTGCGTCAGGATGTGGAGGATCTGCTGTTCGGCCGGAATCGGCATCGCGCGCGCGACCTCGATCACGCGCTCGACGTCCATCGGCGTGACCTCCTTGTCCTTGATCGCGACCATGCCGTTGGAGTTGAAACTCTTGATGTGGCTGCCGGCGATCCCGGTGTAGACGTCGCGGATCTTGCATTCGGCCATCAGCTCGACTTCCTGGATGACGCGCGAGATCGCGTCCACGGTCGCCTCGATGTTTACGACGACGCCGCGCTTGAGGCCGCTCGTCGGCTGCGTCCCGAGCCCGATCACGTTCAGGCGCCCGTCGGGCCGCGCCTCGGCGGCCATGCAGGTGACCTTCGCGGTGCCGATATCGAGTCCGACGATCAGGTCCTTGTATTCCTTCGTCATTTCTTGCCTTTCGATCCTTTTTCTTCCGCCACGGGAGTGAGGGCGAATCCGCTCGGATAGCGCAGATCCGCCATCGCGACCTGTACACCGATGCTTTCCTGCGCCTGGGGCCACGCCGAGACGAAGCGTTCGAGCCGTTCGTCGATCGGGGCCTTTTCCTGGTCGCGGCCGAGGACGATGACCATGCCGTCGGCGAGCTGCAGCTGCCACGCTTCGCGCGCGGACAATGCGACACCGACGAGGCGGACGCCGAGCGGCGCGAGCGTCTGGTTGAACTCGTGGTATTTCGCCTGCAGGTAAGCGGCCGACCCCTGCGGGCCCGAGAACGCAGGCATGTCGGCGTTGCTCGCCGCGACGAAGACTTCGCCCTGCTTATTCACGAGCTGCGATTCGCCGCTGTCGGACACCGTCCAGTACGCCATCGCCTGATGCTCCTCGAGCCGCAGTTCGAGGACGTCCGGCCAGCGCCGCCGTACCTCGGCGCGCCGTACCCACGGCAGCTTCTCGAATTTCGCCCGCGCCGCTTCGAGGTCGACCGAGAAGAAGTTCCCCCGGATCGCCGTGCGCGCCGCGTATTCGAGCTGCGAGCTCGTGACCTGCGCCGTCGGCGTCAGCACGACGACTTCGCGCAGCGGAAACAGCGACCGCGACATGAACCAGACGACGAGCGCATACCCGAGCGCGACCGCCGCGAAGAGCATCAGCAGGTCGGAGACGAGATTCAGCACCCCCGGCTTGTGCCACAGGCCCTCGCGTTCGCGCGCGCGCGACGGCGCCCGGCGGATGTCGGATCCGCCTTCGGCGGTCGCGGAGCGGGGGCGGTAGTCAGCCAAGGCGCGCACCGTCGAGGATCGCGAGGCACAGCTTGGCGAAGTCCATGCCGGCGACCTTCGCCGCCATCGGCACGAGCGAATGACCGGTCATGCCCGGCGAGGTGTTCATCTCGAGCAGGTACGGAAGGCCGTCGTCGGTCAGCATCAGGTCGGCGCGCCCCCAGCCGCGGCAGCCCAGGACCTGCGCGCTCTTCATCACGAGCGCCTGCAGCGCCTGCTCCTGTTCGGCCGGCAGGCCGCTCGGGCACAGGTAGCGCGTGTCGTCGGTGAAGTACTTGTTCTGGTAATCGTATTTGCCGCCCGGCGCCTCGATGCGGATCACCGGCAGCGCGCGGTCGTCGAGGAACGGAATCGTCAGTTCGGCGCCCCTGATGAATTCCTCGGCGATCACGAGATCGTCGAAGCGCGCGGCGAGCTCCCACGCGGCCTTCAGCTGGCCGGCCTCGACGACCTTCGTCGCACCCATGCTCGAACCCTCGTGCACCGGCTTGACGAAGATCGGCAACCCGAGGTCGGCGACGACCGCATTCCAGTCGGTGTCGGCAGTCAGAATCGCGTAGCGCGGCGTCGGCAGCCCGCACGCCGCCCACACCATCTTCGTGCGCCACTTGTCCATCGCGAGCGCCGACGCCATCACGCCGCTGCCGGTGTAGGGAATCTTCAGCAGTTCGAGCATGCCCTGAACGGTGCCGTCCTCACCGCCGCGACCGTGGAGCGCGATGAAGGCGCGCTCGTAACCCTGCTCCTTCAGCACGTGCAGATCCTGCTCCGCCGGGTCGAATCCGTGCGCGTCGACCCCGGCGGCCTGCAGCGCGGCGAGCACCGCGTTGCCCGACATCAGCGACACGTCGCGTTCCGCCGACGTGCCGCCGAGCAGCACCGCCACCTTTCCCACTTTGCGGTTCATCGTCATTCCGTTCGCAACCCCGGCGCCGCTCACGCCGGCTCCTCGCCACTCGTCAATTTCCCGGGCACGGCTCCGATCGAACCGGCCCCCATCGTGATCACCACGTCGCCGTCCTGGACCGCCGCAAGGATCGTCGCCGGCATCTCGTCGATATCCTCGACGAACACCGGCTCGACCTTGCCGGCGACGCGGATCGCGCGCGCGAGCGAACGCCCGTCGGCGGCGACGACCGGCGCTTCGCCCGCGGCATAGACTTCCGCGAGCAACAGCGCGTCGACCGTCGACAGCACCTTGACGAAGTCCTCGAAACAGTCGCGCGTGCGCGTGTAGCGGTGCGGCTGGAAGGCGAGGACCAGCCGGCGCCCGGGGAAGGCCCCGCGCGCGGCGGCGAGCGTCGCCGCCATCTCGACCGGATGGTGGCCGTAGTCGTCGACCAGCGTGAAGCTGCCCCGCTCGACGCCGCGCTCGTCGCGCAGCGCGACTTCGCCATAGCGCTGGAAGCGGCGGCCGACGCCGCGGAATTCCGCCAGGGCCTTCACGATCGCGTCATCCGGCGCCTGCAGTTCGGTCGCGACCGCGATCGCGGCGAGCGCATTCAGCACGTTGTGCATCCCGGGCAGGTTCAGTTCGATCGCGAGCCGGGTTTCGGACCCGTTGACGCGCACGACTTCGAACAGCATGCGTCCGCCTTCGGCGCGCACGTTCTCGGCCCGGATCGTCGCGCTCTCCGACAGGCCGTAGCGAACGATCTGCTTCGACACGAGCGGCATGATCGAGCGCACGTGCGGGTCGTCGTCGCACAGCACGGCGACGCCGTAGAACGGCAGGTGCTGCAGGAAGTCGACGAACGCCTGCTTGAGCCGCGCGAAGTCGTGGCCGTAGGTGTCCATGTGGTCGGCGTCGATGTTCGTCACGACTGAGATCACCGGCGTCAGCAGCAGGAACGACGCGTCGGATTCGTCCGCCTCGGCGACGAGGAAGTCGCCCTTGCCGAGCCGCGCATTCGCGCCCGCGGCGTTGAGCTTGCCGCCGATCACGAAAGTCGGGTCCATGCCGCCTTCCGCGAGGATGCTCGCGACGAGCGAAGTCGTCGTCGTCTTGCCGTGCGTGCCCGCGATCGCGATCCCGTGCTTCAGGCGCATCAGCTCGGCGAGCATCTGCGCGCGCGGCACGATCGGGACGTGGCGCGCGCGGGCCGCGACGACCTCGGGGTTGTCGTTGCGCACCGCCGTCGAGATCACAACGGCGTCGGCGTCGAGGATGTTCTCAGCGGAGTGGCCGGTCAGGACGCGCGCGCCCAGCGCCCGCAGCCGCCGCGTCGCCGCGTTCTCACCGAGATCCGAACCGCTGACGGTATAGCCGAGGTTCACCAGCACTTCGGCGATCCCGCTCATGCCGGCGCCGCCGATGCCGACGAAATGGATGTGCTTGACCTTGTGTTTCACGGTTTTCTCCCCGGCCTCGTGCCGGAAGCGAGTTCCTCGCAGACGCGCGCGACGGCCTCGGCGGCATGCGGCTTCGCCAGCGCGCGCGCTTTCGTCGCCATGTCCTGCAGCCGCGCGCGGTCGAGAGTCTCGAAAATGCCCGCGAGCCGTTCGGCGTCGAGTTCCGGCTGCGGCAGTAAATATGCGGCGCCGCGATCGGCGAGGAAGCGCGCGTTGCCGGTCTGGTGGTCATCGACCGCGTACGGAAACGGCACCAGCAGGCTCGCCGCCCCGACCGCCGCCAGTTCCGCGACCGTCAGCGCCCCGGCGCGACAGACGATGAGATCGGCCTCGGCGTACTTCGACGCCATGTCGTCGATGAACGCCACCAGTTCGCCCTCCACACCCGCAGCCGCGTACGCGGCGCGCAGCGCATCGATCTGCTTCGCGCCCGCCTGATGCGTGACGCGCGGCCGTGCCTGCGGCCGCATCCGCGCGAGCGCCTGCGGCACGGTTTCGTTCAGCACCGCGGCCCCGAGACTCCCGCCGACGACCAGCAGCTTCAGCGGCCCGCTGCGCCCCTTGAAACGCTCGGCGGGTTCGGCGACCGCGGCGATGTCGGCCCGCACCGGATTGCCGACCCAGCCGGCCTTCTTCAAGGTCTTCGGAAACCCCGACAGCACGCGATCGGCTACGCCCGCAAGGACGCGGTTCGCGAGCCCCGCCACCGAGTTCTGTTCGTGCAGCACGAGCGGTCGCCCGAGGAGCGCGGCCATCATGCCGCCCGGAAAGGTCACGTAGCCGCCCATGCCGAGGACGACGTCCGGCCGGATCCGGCGCAGTTCGACGAGCGCCTGCCAGAACCCATGCAGCAGATTCACCGGCAGCAGCAGCTTTCGCAGCAGGCCCTTGCCCCGCAGCGCGCCAAACCGGACCCACGCGACGTCATAGCCGCGCTGCGGCACGAGGCGCGCTTCCATCCCGTCCGGGTTGCCCATCCAGACGATGCGCCACCCCTGCTTGCGCAGTTCTTCGGCAACCGCGATCCCGGGGAAAATATGCCCGCCGGTGCCGCCCGCCATCACGAGCAGGGTCGTCATGAGCGCCCCCTCATGACTTGGCGATTCTCCCAGTCGATGCGCAGGAGGATCGCGAGCGCGAGGCAGTTCGCGACGATGCCGGAGCCGCCGAAGCTCATCAGCGGCAGGGTCAGGCCCTTCGTCGGCAGCAGGCCCATGTTGACGCCCATGTTGATGAAGGACTGCACGCCGATCCACAGGCCGATGCCCATCGCGACGAGGCCCGGGAAGTAACGCTCGAGCTTCACCGCCTCGCGGCCGATGATCAGCGCGCGATGGATCAGGATCGCGAACAGCGCGATCACGAGCAGCACGCCGGCGAAGCCGAGTTCCTCCGCGATGACGGCGAGCAGGAAGTCCGTGTGCGCTTCGGGCAGATAGAAGAGCTTTTCGACGCTCGCGCCGAGTCCGACGCCGACCCATTCGCCGCGGCCGAACGCGATCAGCGCGTGCGACAGCTGGTAGCCCTTGCCGAATGCGTCCTGCCACGGGTCCATGAAGCCGAACAGGCGGTCGCGCCGGTAAGGCGACAGCCATACGAGCAGCACGAAGCCGATCAGCGCGACGAGCGCGAGCAGCGCGAACACACGGACGTTGATACCGCCGAGAAACAGCACGCCGAACGCGATCGCGGTGATGACGACGAAGGCGCCGAAATCGGGCTCGCGCAGCAGCAGGAAGCCGACGAGCACGATCGTGATCGCCATCGGCAGGAAGCCGCGCCGGAAGCTCCCCATGTCGGGGAGCTTGCGCACCGTGTAGTCCGCCGCGTAGAGCGCGACGAAGAGCTTCATCAGTTCGGACGGCTGCAGGTTGACGAAGCCGAGCGGCAGCCAGCGCTGCGCGCCATTGACTTCGCGCCCGACGCCGGGGATCAGCACGACCGCGAGCAGCACGACTCCTGCGAGGAAGAGCCACGGCGCGAACCGCTGCCACTGACGCATCGACAGCTGGAACGCGACGAGCCCGGCGCCGACGCCGACCGCGAGGAAGAGCGCGTGGCGCGTGAGGAAGTAATGCGACTGGTAGCCGGTGAACTTGCTGCCCTCGGCCATCGCGATCGACGACGAATAGACCATGACCATGCCGATCAGCAGCAAGCCGGCCGACGACCAGATCAGCCATGGATCGAGTTCGCGCAGCGCCTCGGACGGACGCGTCAGCCGGTCGACCGCGCGGCTGGTCTGTACGCCGCCGTTCGTCTCGCGTGCCGCAAACAGCCCGGAAAGTGTCGAGACGAGCTTCATTCCGCCGCGACTCCCGGCACGCGTCGCACCGCGGCGACGAACACTTCCGCCCGATGCGCGTAGTTGCGGAACATGTCGAGGCTTGCGCAGGCCGGCGACAGCAGGACGGCATCGCCGGGTTGCGCGCTGACGGCGGCCCGCGAAACGGCCGCGTCCATGTCGGCGGCGCGCTCGACCGGGACGCCGGAGCCGTCGAGCGCCGCTTCGATCAGCGGCGCGTCACGGCCGATCAGCACTACCGCGCGCGCATGACGCGCAACCGCGTCGCGCAGCGGCGCGAAATCCTGCCCCTTGCCGTCGCCGCCGGCGATCAGCACGACGGCCCGCCCGAGCCCTTCGAGCGCGGCGAGGGTCGCACCGACGTTCGTGCCCTTCGAGTCGTCGTAGAACACGACTCCGTCGGCGCGCCGAGCAACCGGCTCGACCCGGTGCGGCAGGCCCCGGAACGCCTTCAGGCCGGCGATCATCGCGTCGCGCGGCAGACCGATCGCCGTTCCGAGCGCGAGCGCGGCGAGCGCATTCGCGGCGTTGTGCAGCCCGGCGATCTTCAAATCGTCCATCCGCACGAGGCGCTCGTCCCCGTGTACGAGCCAGACGCCGTCTTCGGCCGCGGCGACGCCGAAATCATCCGGACCCGGCGGCGTGTCGGTCCCGAAGGACACCGCCTGCCGGCCGGGAAGCCGCATCGCCATGACGCGATGATCCTGCCGGTTGAGCACCTGCACGCCGTCGCCGGCGAAGATCCGCGCCTTCACCGCCGCATAAGCCGTGAGATCGGCGTACCGGTCGAGATGGTCGTCGGTGACGTTGAGGACGGTCGCCGCGTCGGCGTCCAGACCCCCGGCCGTCTCGAGCTGGAAGCTCGACAGTTCGAGCACCCAGCATTCGGGCAGGCGACCTCCGCCGTCGAGGCGGTCCATCAGCACCGTCAGCGCAGCCGGGCTGATGTTGCCGGCGGCAACGGCGTCCACGCCGGCCGCTTTGCACAGCGCAGCCGCAAGCGTCGTCGTCGTCGTCTTTCCGTTCGTGCCGGTGATCGCGAGGATGCACGTGTTTTTGCGCACGCCGAGCGCGTTGAGCGCGTCCGCGAACAGCGTCATCTCGCCGACGATCGTGACGCCGCGCCGGCGTGCTGCGGCGAGAAGCGCGATGCGCGAGTCGATGCCGGGACTGAGCGCGACGAGATCGATGCCGTCGAGCAGCGCGTCGGACAACGGACCCGCGACGACTTCGGCCGACGGGGCCGCGGCGCGCAGCGCCTCGAGCCCCGGCGGCGCCGCGCGGGTGTCCGCGACGCGCAGCCGCGCG
>NZ_JAKFEF010000065.1:0-13131 GCF_036675785.1 Aromatoleum sp. | reverse complement strand
GGTGGCGGTGGACCTGTCGCAGGTGGCGGGCAGCGAGCGCGGCGGCCGCATTTCGAAGGAAGACGTGCAGGAGTTCGTGAAGGGAGCGCTGCAGGGCGGCACCGGTGGCTCGGGCGTCGCCACGGGCGGCGGCTTGAACCTGCTGCCGTGGCCGAAGGTCGACTTCTCGAAGTTCGGCGAGATCGAGTCGAAGCCGCTGTCGCGCATCAAGAAGATCTCCGGCCAGAACCTCGCGCGCAACTGGGTAATGATCCCGGCGGTGACCTACCATGAGGACGCCGACATCACCGACCTCGAGGCCTTCCGCGTCGCGGTGAACAAGGAAAACGAGAAGTCCGGCAAGAAGCTGACGATGCTCGCGTTCATCATCAAGGCGTCGGTGCGCGCGCTGCAGCAGTTCCCCGAGTTCAACACTTCGCTCGACGGCGACAACCTGGTCTACAAGAAGTACTTCAACATCGCGTTCGCCGCCGACACGCCGAACGGGCTGGTCGTGCCGGTGGTCAAGAACGCCGACAAGAAGAGCGTGTTCGACATCGCGGCCGAATCGGGCGAACTCGCGAAGAAGGCGCGCGACGGCAAGCTCGGCCCGGCCGACATGTCGGGCGCGTGCTTCACGATCTCGTCGCTCGGCGGCATCGGCGGCACCTACTTCGCGCCGATCGTGAACGCCCCCGAAGTCGCGATCCTCGGCGTCAACAAGTCGGTGATGAAGCCGGTGTGGGACGGCAAGGCTTTCGTGCCGCGCCTGACGCTGCCGATGTCGCTGACCGCCGACCACCGCGTCATCGACGGCGCGCTCGCAACGCGCTTCAACGTCTATCTCGCGCAACTCTTGTCCGACTTCCGTCGGGTCATGCTGTAAGGAGGCCGCGACATGAGTCAGACCGTTGAAGTGAAGGTCCCGGACATCGGCGATTTCTCCGACGTGCCGGTCATCGAGCTGTTCGTGAAGCCGGGCGACAGCATCAAGGTCGACGAGTCGATCTGCACGCTCGAGTCCGACAAGGCGACGATGGACGTGCCGTCGTCGGTGGCGGGCGTGGTCAAGGAAGTGCTCGTGAAAGTCGGCGACCGCGTCGGCGAAGGCGCGGTGCTGCTGAAGATCGAGACCGAAGGCGCGGGCGCCGCGCCGGCCGGGGCAGGCGAAGCGAAGGCGGTGCCGGTTTCGGCCGCACCGGCTCTGGCACAAGCCGCGCCGGCCCAGCCCGCTCCCGCGCCGACCGCGGCGCAGCACGCCGGAGCGTACGCAGGTTCGTTCGACATCGAGTGCGACATGCTCGTGCTCGGCGCCGGCCCCGGCGGCTACTCGGCGGCGTTCCGCTCGGCCGACCTCGGCCTCAAGACCGTCATCGTCGAACGCTACGCGACCCTCGGCGGCGTGTGCCTGAACGTCGGCTGCATCCCGTCGAAGGCGCTGCTGCACGTCGCCGCGGTGATGGACGAGGCCGATCACATGGCGGCCGCCGGCATCAAGTTCGCGAAGCCGGAAGTCGATATCGACGCGCTGCGCGCGCACAAGGACAAGGTCGTCGGCAAGCTGACCGGCGGCCTCGCCGGCATGGCGAAAGGCCGCAAGGTCGAGGTCGTGCGCGGCTTCGGTACCTTCCTCGACCCGAACCACGTCGAAGTCGAAGTCACGGGCGGCACCGGCCAGGACAAGACCGGCGAGAAGAAGGTCGTGCGCTTCAAGCAATGCATCATCGCCGCGGGCTCGTCGGCGGTGCATCTGCCGTTCATCCCGAAGGACCCGCGCATCGTCGATTCGACCGGCGCGCTGGAGCTTCGCTTCGTGCCCGGGAAGATGCTCGTCATCGGCGGCGGCATCATCGGCCTCGAGATGGCGACCGTCTATTCGACGCTCGGCACGCGCGTCGACGTCGTCGAGATGCTCGACCGGCTGATGCAGGGGCCGGACGCGGACGCGGTCAAGGTGTGGGAGAAGCAGAACGCCCGCCGCTTCGACAATGTCATGCTGAAGACGAAGACCGTGGCGGTCGAAGCGAAGGACGACGGCCTGTGGGTCACGTTCGAAGGCGAAAAAGCACCCGCCGAGCCGCTGCGCTACGACATGATCCTGCAGGCCGCCGGGCGCAGCCCGAACGGCAAGAAGATCGGCGCCGACAAGGCGGGGGTGGTCGTCACCGACCGCGGCTTCATCGAGGTCGACGCACAGATGCGCACGAACGTGCCGCACATCTTCGCGATCGGCGACGTCAACGGTAATCCGATGCTCGCGCACAAGGCGGTGCATGAGGCGCACGTCGCAGCCGAGGTCGCCGCGGGCGAGAAGTCGGCGTTCGACGCGACGGTGATCCCGAGCGTCGCCTACACGCACCCCGAAGTCGCGTGGGTCGGGTTCACGGAAGAGCAGGCGAAGAAGGAAGGCCGTAAGGTCGAGACCGCGAAGTTCCCGTGGGCGGCCTCGGGCCGCGCGATCGCGAACGGCGCCGACTACGGCTTCACGAAGCTGATCTTCGACGCCGAGACGCATCGCGTGATCGGCGGCGCGATCGTCGGGCCGTCCGCCGGCGACATGATCGGCGAAGTGTGCCTCGCGATCGAGATGGGCGCGGACGCGGTCGACATCGGCAAGACGATCCACCCGCACCCGACGCTCGGCGAGACGATCGGCATGGCGGCCGAAGTCGCGCACGGCAGCTGCACGGATATTCCGCCGGTACGCAGGAAATAGGATCGACCGAAACTAGGTAAACGGGGGCGCTTCGGCGCCCCCGTGCCATTTCAGCGCCTTCGATTTTTCCGCTGTCCTATGCCGACGGGCGCGACGGCCGGCCGAGTTCGACCTGGCCTATCGCGTTTGCCGCCGCCTCCATAGGCGCCGGTCGAGGCTTGCCAGGTCTGCCCCGAGCCGGCGGACCACCGCAAGATGGAGCGCATCCCCGCTGCGCAGCGCAACCGGGCCGTCGATCAGCAACGCGGCTGCCCGAAAATCGGCAGGGACCGTCAGTCCTTTTCCGATCAACCCGGCTCCGACCCATTCATGCAATGCCGCCCAGTCGAACTCCCGCGCCTGCGTCTCGGCCACGAGGTGCGCGACAGGCTTGCCGCGCCGAGTGATGACAATCTCCTCGCCCGCCTCAATCTCGGCGAGCAGGGACGACAGATGAGACTTCGCCTCGACAACCGTCACCGTCTTCATGCCCCGTCGTTTCGGGTCTATTCGAACTGAATTATTGGCTCGGATGGTCATCTTGTAATCACCGCGACAGCTCTCGGCGGCGGCACGAACGGCTCGCTCGCGTCCGGGCCGTATACTGTATATTCTTACACCTCCATCCAATTCGATGAGGCCCGCGAAGGCCACGCACGGAGACTGTTATGGAAACCTGGATCGACCGACTATTGATGGGCTGCGGGAGCGGCGCGGGACTCTTGCTCGGCACCGGGCATGTCGGAGAAAGTGCCGCGCTGATGGTGGTCGCGATTTCCGTCGTCTGGCTGCTGCGCACCTACGCGCGCACGGCGTCCGAGGAAATCTGAGCAGCGCCGCCGCAGGAGACGTTTGCGCTCAGCGGCTCGCGTCGAGCCTCGCGGTTTTCCCGCGGACTTTCCTCACGCCGCCCTTACCTCGGTTTTCCTCGTGGACGTTCCCGGCGCACTTCTGGTGCTTCATCCTTCCGGCGCGTTCGCGAGACGTTCTGCGAGGGCGGTCACTGTTTCCTCGCGCCCAGGTCCGTCGGCGCGAGGCTCGAACAGCGCCGACCAGTCGCTGTGCGCCCGCGCGCGCAACAGCGGTTCGGGGATCGGTCCTTCGCGCCATTGCTTCTCGGCGGGATCGACCAGCCGAATCGGTGCGATCGCCGCATGGCCACGTGCTTCGAGCGCGCGCAGCAGCCGCATCTGGCGCACCGCCAGCAGCCGCAGGATGCCGTCGTCGACGCTGAGCTCCCGCTGGCCGCGCAGCCTCTCGACAACGCGGTCGCCGAACTGGCGCATCGCCTGCCAGCCTCCGCCCGCGATCGCGCCGAGGAGCGCGGCGGTGCCGAGGGTCAATCCGCCGAGCATCAGGTCGATGCCGACTCCGGCCGCGGCGCCGGCAGCCGCCCCGGTGCCCAAGCCAATCCCCATCGCCCGGAACGTTTCGGGATTGAACAGATCGTTCTCCCAGCGTCCATCGAGCAGGGGCAGCGCCGCGGCGTCGACATCGTCCCGACGAAAACGGTACAGCGTCAGCAGCGCGTCGACGCCGACCTGCTCGCGCCGGCGCACCTTCTCGTGAAGCTCCGCCACCGCGGCCCGGATCGATTCCGGGTCGGCCGCAACGGTCGCGCGCGCGGCCGCGACATCGACGAGCAGTTCGGCGAGGACGCGCAGTCCGGCCGCGTGTCGCGCCTGCGCCTCGCGCTCGCGCGACGCGACGAGCCGTTCGAGCGCAGGCCGGTGCTCGTCGACGAGTGTCGCGAGCTTTTCGTACAGCCGGCGTTCGCCGCCGCGCTCCGGCGCGACCGTGTCGAAGCGCACGACCGCGTGCAGGCCGAGCCGCGCGAGCGCTTCCCGCCACGACGATTCGTCGGCCGCCGGGTCGAGGACGAAGTTCAGCACCGGCAGCAACGGGATCGCGCAATTCGCGAGGATCGCCAACTCGTCGCGATGCTTCGCCAGCACCGGATCGCGCGCGTCGACGACGTAGAACGCCGCGTCGCTCGCCAGCATCTGGCGCAGCACTTTCGCTTCCTGCTCGAAGCGCCGGCCGGCGACCGGCGTCTGCAGGAAGCGTTCGATGCGCGTGAAGCCGTCGAGCCGCTTGTCCTCGCCCGCATCGGCCTCGATCGCCTCGACCCGTTCGAGCAGCGCGATCGGATCCTCGAGACCGGGCGTGTCGTAGAGTTCGACCAGCACTTCGCCGTCGGCAAGCAACCGGGCGCCCTCGACGTGGCGCGTCGTGCTCGGCCGGCTCGACACTTCGCCGAACCCGGTGTCGCGCGTCAGCGTGCGCAGCAGCGACGTCTTGCCGGTGTTCGTGTGGCCGACGACGGCAATCCGCAGCGACCTAGCCATCTTCACGCTCCGTCGCCCCTAGCCAGGCGAGCGCGCGCGCCGGATTGTCGTCGACCCGCTCCGACGCCATGCCGATCCCGCGCAGGCCGTCGCGCCAATGCTGGCGCCGGTCGCCCGCGTCCATCTGTCCTGCGCCGACGAGCAAGACCCGGCTGTCGTTTGCATGCCGCGACAGCTCGGCGATCAATTCGAGGCTGCCGCGGTCCGGCGACTGCCGCGCGTCGCACGCGACGAGCAGGCGCGCCGGCGGATCTGCGCGCAGCGCGGCGACGGCCTGCTTGCGATCCTCGCGGCTGTCGACGACCCCGGCGTCGCTCGCGCCGGGCGGCAATGGCGGCGGCCAGTCGGCCTGTCCGGCGAGCTCGAGCGCGACGAGCATTGCGCGACCCGTTCCGCCGCTGCGGCGTCCTTCGACATGCGGCCCGGGCATCCGGCCCGGATCGGCATCGGTCACGCCGATCCGCTCGCTCGCCGGCATCAGTCGCGGCACGAGCACCGCGTAACCCGGAAGCGCGACATCGATCCGCAGTCGCGACCGCCCGGAACGCCACAGGCCGAAGCAGACGCTCGCGAGAAACAGGCGCGGCACAACGCCATACGCGACGACGCACCCGAGCAGCCACGACGACCACGCGATGCGCGCCGCCTCGCCGGACTGCACCGCGTCGCCGCTCGCGCGTACCGCCTCGGCGTCAGGCATCGCGAATCCGAACTGCGCGGGCAGCCCGCCGACGAGCCGCACGGCGCGCACGAACGCGTCCGCGGGCAGGATCGTCGTCTCCCACACGAAGCCGTAGCGGCGCGTCGCGAGGGTCACGATCAGACCGACCACCGCGCCCGCCAGGGCGGCAAGCCACACGCCGTGCGTCACCGCGCCGAGCCACCAGCGCAGCAGCCGCGGCGGGCCGAGCAACCCGACGAGCGCCTGCGTGACATCCACCGTCTCGCGCGCACCCGACAAGCGCGACGACAAGCCCAGCCAGGCGCGGCCCAGCAGGCCGCCGCCGTCCCGGCCGCCGAGCCCCAAGCCGGCGAGCCACAGCAGCAGGCTCAGCAGATGGATCCCGAGCAAGCCGCCGAGCGCCCAGACGACGTTCACCGCCCGCGTGCCGTCGCCGAGCACCGCCACGGCCGCGCCGAATCCGCTCGCCAGCGCGAGCGCACCCAACAGCAGCGTCGCGAGTCGCGCCCGCCCGACCCACGACGTGACCCCCGCGGCCAGTCCTTCCCGTTCGCCCAGCACCTGCGCCCGTCGAAGCACACGCGCTTCGAGGCCGCCGCCGGCGGTGCAGGCGGCGGCAACCGCTTCCCGATCTTCGAGCGGGCCGGAGCGCTCCTCGCGCCGCCGCAGCGCCTCGGCGAGCCAGCGCAATTCGAACGATGAAAGTCGAAGGGAATCCGGGCTATGCAAGATCACTCCAGCTCCATGCAAGGGCGACAGGATAGCCGGATTGTCGAAGACGGCGTCCACGCGGTAGCTGATGCATAATCCGTTGGTAGTACAAGCCGTAACGTGGCGAAGGGCGCGCATACAGCGTCCGCTGCGTAACGCCTCGTGGCAACGCGAGGTCCGCGCGCGACCCGAGCAACCAAACGATAAGAGACACCGGCAGGATTCCGCCTCGATGCCCGCTCCGACCCAGCCTTCGGCGATCGCCCGCGAAGTCCTTCGCCTGCTCGCGGCTCGCCGCCTGCCCCCGACGCCGGCGAACTTCCGCGCGCTGTATCACGAGGTCGCCGAGACGGCGGACGACGAGGTCGGCTTCCCCGAAGACTTCGTCCGCTCGCTCGCCGGTGAGCTGCCGCGCGACACCCTGGAGCGCATCCGCCTCGCCCGCAAGGTCGACCAGACGATCGCCGAGCGCAATCCCGACGCTGCGCAACAGGCACTGACGCAATACGCCAAGCACCGGCGCCTCGACGAGCCGCCGGCGTGGAACGACCTCATCGCGGGCCTGCTGCGCCAGTGGGAAGCGCGCCATCTCGGGTGGACGGTCGCGCGCAAGCGCGAATCGCTCGAACGCGTGCTCGCATCGGGGGACTCCGCAACGCTCCACTCCCGACTGCAGGCGCTCGTCCGCTCGTGGGCGCAGACGCCGGGGGATCCCGAAGCCGGGACTGCGCGCCACGCCGTCCCGCCCGTCGTCGCGCCGCCCTCCGCGCCGGTCGCGCCCCCCCCTCCCGACATCCGCGCCGTCGCCCCCGCCGACGCCGCCGAGATGGTTCGCGCGCTGCGCAACCTCCTGCTGCTGGCGCTCGAATCGGTCGTTCCCGCCCTGCTCGCCGACCAGCCCGACCTCCTCGCCGAGGCCGGCGCGTTCGCCTCGTCCGTCCGCCGCACTGCCGATCCCGGCGACCTCGACGTCATCGGCAAGCAGCTGCGCAAGTTCGCGTACCGCCTCGAAATGGTCGCCGGTGACCGCGCCGAAGTGCACGGCGGGCTGCTGTCGCTCCTGCGTCTGCTGCTCGAGAACATCGACCAGATCGTCATCGACGACCGCTGGCTGCACGGCCAGGTCGAAGTGCTGCGCGACGTCGTCGCCAAGCCCGCCGACGTGCGACTGATCGATGACGCCGAGCGGCGCCTGAAGGAAGTCATCTACAAGCAGAGCCAGCTCAAGCACAACCACTCCGAGGCCCAGCGCTCGCTGAAGGAAATGCTCGCCGGCCTCATCGACCACCTCGCCGGCTTTGCCGAAACCACCGGCAGCTATCACGACCGCATCGGCCGATGCGCCGCACGCATCGCCGAGGCCCGCGACATCGCCGAGATCGGCGGCGTGCTCAACGAAGTGATGCGCGACACCCTCGCGCTGCGCGACGAAGCGCGCCGCTCCCGCGACGAACTGCAGGCCACCCGCGAACGTGCGCGCGAAGCCGAAACGCGGATGGCGCAACTGCAGCAGGAACTCGACGAAAGCAGCCGCCTCGTGCGACACGACCAGCTCACCGGCGTGCTGAACCGCCGCGGGTTCGAGGAAACCTTCGACAAGGAAGCCTCGCGCGCCCGCCGCCACCGCGAACCGCTCAGCGTCGCGCTGCTCGACGTCGACAATTTCAAGCAGATCAACGACGCGTGGGGACACCGGACCGGCGACGAAGCGCTGATCCATCTCGCCGGCATCGTCCGCAAGAACCTGCGCCCGCAGGACACCCTCGCGCGCTACGGCGGCGAGGAGTTCGTGCTGCTCTACCCGGAGACGGACCTCGACGGCGCCGCCCAGGCCCTCGTCCGCCTGCAGCGCGAACTCACGCGCGAGCTGTTCCTGTTCGAGGAGGCCAAACTCCTCATCACCTTCAGCGCCGGCGTCACGGAATGGGGTGAAGCCGAATCGGCCGACGAGGTCCTCGCACGGGCCGACCGGGCGATGTACGACGCGAAGCAGTCAGGCAAGAACAAGGTCGTCGCCGCACCCGCGACCTGAAGGCCGGCGCGACTTGGGGAACTCGCCCGCAGCGCCCTTCCCTCTCTTGGCGCCCGACTCGTCGTTACCGTCAGGCCCCCGCCGGCAGGCCTGTCGCGCCGCAACGCGTAGCGGTCGTCGCCTACCAGCTTGTCCCGGCCGCGCCGTCCGCCGTCCGCCCCTCGACCATCTCCGCATCCTTCAACTGAAGCGGCCCCCGGTCGCGGCCCTTGCGTGCTGCCTTCGGCCCCAATCCAACCTGCTGACAACCTTGTAAACCGGGAAAAACGGTGCAGCAAATTGATTAAAGTTCGCAAAGGCCCATCCGTTAATGAACTCAACGGCAGACAGAATCGCCCCGACGAAGATGCAAAACGGGCATGAAGCCGGGATAACGGAAGTCCTCTCTCGCTTAGGAGAAACATCATGGCACAAGTCATCAACACCAACGTTGCCTCGCTCAACGCCCAGCGCAACCTGAACACGTCCGGCACGTCGCTCGCGACCTCGCTGCAACGCCTGTCGTCGGGCCTACGCATCAACAGCGCGAAGGACGACGCCGCCGGCCTCGCCATCTCGGATCGAATGAGCGCCCAGATCCGTGGCCTGAACCAAGCAACTCGTAATGCAAACGACGGCATCTCGCTCGCGCAGACCGCCGAAGGGGCTCTCGGCGAGATCGGCAACAACCTGCAGCGGATCCGCGAACTGGCCGTGCAGGCTTCCAACGGAACGAACACCCAGGCGGATCGGGACGTTCTGAACACCGAGGTCACTCAGCTCAAGGCGGAAATTCAGCGCGTGGCGGAGCAGACGAGCTTTAACGGACAGAAGTTGATTGACGGCAGCTTTACCGGTATCGCGTTCCAGGTCGGCGCCGACGCCGGTCAGACGATTACGGTCGACTCGATCGCGAACGCGCAGACCGCTTCGCTCGGCGGAACGCTCACCCGCTATACCGCGACCGTCAATGCCAGCGCCCTGACCGGTTTTGCGACCGCAATCGCCGACGGTGCTCTGACCCTCGATAGCGGCGACGGCGATGGCGCGGTGAGCCTCGGCGCGATCGGTGCCGCCGCCAACGCACAGGAGAGAGCCGGACAGGTCACCGAAGCGATCAATCGCGTCTCTGCCCAGACTGGGGTCGGGGCCTCCTACGACGCCGTCACGGGCGATATCACGCTGACCAACTCAAACGCCAGTCAAATGACGTTTGCGGGCGCGGGCGCGACCGTGGTGGCGGCGGGCTTCGCCGGCGCGAATGGCGCTTCGACTTCGACGACGGGCATCACTGCGCTGACGGTGAGTTCCTTCACGAATGCGCAGCAAACGATCGCCCAGATCGACAACGCGCTTAAGTCGGTCAACCAGTCCCGCGCGAATCTAGGCGCGGTTCAGAACCGGTTCAGTTCGACTATCGCTAATTTGCAGACGACGACCGAAAACCTCTCGGCGTCCCGCAGCCGTATCGTCGACACCGACTTCGCCGCAGAGACCGCGAACCTGACCCGCGGCCAGATCCTGCAGCAGGCCGGTACCGCGATGCTCGCGCAGGCGAACTCGCTGCCGAACAACGTGCTGAGCCTGCTCCGCGGCTAACCCGGCACGACCGGCATCATGAAGGCGCGGCGCTCCCAAGGGCCCCGCGCCTTCGGCCCATAGAGGAGGTGCGCCATGAGCATCCAGAGCATCGCAGCGAACCCGCCGCTCGTCGATCCGTCGCTCAGCCCCCGCGCGGCGCCGGCGGTCCCATTGCCTCCCGCCGCGGAGGGCATCGGGGCGGTGCGCAGCCCCACGGCACCTTCAGCCGCCGCGTCCGAATCCACGCAGCCCGCGGCCTCCGCCCGCGATGCGCTGCTGCATGCGGTCAATGAACTGCGCGCCGCAATCGCGCCGGTGGAACAGAACCTGCTTTTCTCCATCGACGAAGACACCGAATGCACGGTCGTGAAGGTCGTCGATGCGACGACCGACGAAGTCATCCGCCAGATTCCGTCCGAAGAAGTGCTTGCGATCACGAAGGCGCTCGACAAACTACAAGGCGTGCTGATCCAGCAAAAAGCCTGACCGCAGGAGAACGATCATGGCCCTGACCGCAGCGGGACTCGGTTCCGGTCTCGACATCGCCGGCATGGTGTCGCAGCTGATGGCCGTCGAACGCCAGCCGCTCACCGCGATGGCGAAGAAGGAAGCGGGCTTCCAGTCGAAGCTGTCCGCATTCGGCCAGATCAAGAGCAGCCTATCGTCGCTGCAGACGGCGGCAAACGCGCTGAAGGATGCGGCAAAGTTTGCCGCAACGAAAGCGACGGCCGGCAACGACGCGGGCTTCACCGCCAGCACCGCCGCCGGCGCCGCAACCGGCAACTATTCGGTGCAGGTCGAAGCGCTCGCGACGAAGCAGCGCGTCGCGAGCGACGCCGCGGTCGAGTTCGTGCCGGCAGACGGCAGCGTCGAAGCGAAAACCCTCGACATCCGCTTCGGCAAACTCGTCGACGGCGCGTTCGTTGCCGGCGAAGTCGTCGACGGCAAGTTCGTGCCCGGCGAAGGCGAGACGAAGACGCTGAGTTTCACCGGCAAGACGATCGAGGACCTGCGTGACGCGATCAACAAGGCGGACCTCGGCGTGTCGGCGAGCCTCGTCGACAACGGCACCGCGAAGCAGCTCGTCATCACGGGCAAGGAAACCGGGGCGACGCAGGCGTTCAGTATCGGCGGCACGATAGGCTTGAGCTTCGACCCGGCCGCCCCGACCGCCTCGCCGACGACTTCGTCCGTGCAGGCGTCGCGCGACGCCAAGCTGACCGTCGACGGCATCGCGATTACGCGCGCGATCAACACGGTCGCGAACGCGATCGACGGCGTCACGCTGACCCTGACGAAGGAGACGACCGCGGCAGCAACCCTCGCGGTCGCCGACGACAAGACCGGTGCGCGCAGCGCGATCGACGCGTTCGTCAAGGCATACAACGACACGCACGGCCTGCTGAAGAACCTGACCAACTACAACGCGGCGACGAAGACCGCCGCGACGCTGACCGGCGACTCGACCGCGCGCAGCGCGCAGAACAAGCTGCGCGATCTCGTCGGCAGCGCACTCGGCGGGCTCGGCGATACGAAGCAGCTCGCCGAGACCGGCATCACGTTCCAGACCGACGGCAAGCTTGCGACCGACGGCGCGAAGCTCGACGCGGCGCTGAAGGATCCGGCCCGGGGCGTAGCGGCGTTTTTTGCCGGCGCGGCCGGCGTCAAGGGGCTAGGCGAGACCGTGTCGGAGGGCCTGAAAGCCTTCATCGACAGCGACGGGTTGCTCGCCGGCCGTACCGACGGGATCAATGCGTCGATCAAGCTGATCGACAAGCAGCGGATCGCGTTCGAATCGCGCCTCGAGGGCATCGAAAAACGCTACCGCGCGCAATTCACCGCGCTCGACTCGATGATCGCGAGCATGACGCAGACCAGCAGCTACCTGTCTCAGCAGCTTGCGAACCTTCCCAACTACAGCACTCGTTAAACAACGGAGCGGGCAAAAATGTTCGGTGCATTGCAGAACCGCGCCGCGGCCTACGCGAAGGTCGGCGTCGAAACCGGGGTCACGACCGCAGACCCGCACAAACTGATCCTGATGCTGTTCGACGGCGCGATCCTGTCGATCGCGACGGCCACGTCGGCGATGGACAGGAAGGACATCCCCACCAAGGGCCAAGCGATTTCGAAGGCGATCGAGATCATCATGAACGGCCTGAAGGCGAGCCTCGACCAGGACGCCGGCGGCGAACTCGCGGCGCGGCTGTCCGCGCTCTACGACTACATGAGCGAGCGCCTGCTGTACGCGAACCTGCACAACAGCCGACCCGCGCTCGACGAGGTCAGCGGTCTGCTGCATGGACTGCGGGAAGCGTGGGAAGGTATTGCGCCGGCCGCTCGTGCGACCGCTGCGGCGTAAGGTGCGGGGATGAACACGCTTTCGCTGTTCGAATCGATGGCGGCGGTCTCAGCGGGCATGCTCGACGCCGCGCGCGCGAACGACTGGGATCGGCTGACGGCGCTCGAGCGCGGGATGGCGGCGGTGCGCGACAAGCTGATGCGCATCGAGCCCAACGGGCAGCAAGCCGAAACCCTCACCCAGGCCGAGCAGCTGCGCAAGGCGGCGCTCGCCGCGCAGATGCTCGAAAACGATCGCGAAATCCGGCGCCACGTCGAGCCATGGCTCGCGAGTACACGCAAGCTGCTTTCGGGATCGTCCCGCGAGCGCGCGGTGCGGGCCGCCTACGGCCCCTGATTCACGGAAACCGGCGACGCGCTGTCGCCGTTCCGGGGACACGACGACGGAGCACGCTGACCGATGATCCCGTCCGACCTCGCCGCCCGCCTCCGGATGCTGACCGAGGCGAGCTTCTTCGACAGCGAGCCGCCGGTGAGCGGCACGGCGCGCGTCCGCGAGATCCAGGCGCGCCTTCCGCAACTCCTGCCCGGCGAGCGCTTCACCGCGACGCTGACGCGCCCGCTGCCCGACGGGACCTTCCAGGCGATCGTCGCCGGCAAATCCTATACGCTCGCGCTGAACACGTCCGCGAAGGCCGGCGACACGCTCGAACTCGTCGTCGTGCGCAACACTGCGAAGGCGCTCGTCGCGCAGCACGCGGCGGAGCAGCCGGGCGCGTCCGATGAGGCCGGCGCTGGCGTTAAACCGAATCTCAGCGCGACC
>NZ_JAKFEF010000059.1:0-55025 GCF_036675785.1 Aromatoleum sp. | reverse complement strand
GAGCTTGTTGTCGCGGCCCTCGACGCGCGTCGCGAGGTTGTAGCGCACGGTGTTGTCCCAGCGCACCTGCAGATCCGGGTTGCCGGTGTCGAACTCGAACGCCAGCGCATCCCCGGCCATCGCAACCGTCGCCGCGGCGACGGCGAGCGCCGTGCGCTTGCGCAACAATCCGGAACCCTGTCTCCTACTGCCCATCTCTTCTGCCTCTCGTCGTGTTTGTGTTGTTCGTTGTTCCGGCGTCGATCACCGGATGAGGCGTATTGTCCGGACCCTCGCCGCGGCCCTCCCCCCAGCAACGGGGGGTAGGAGGGGGAGGCGCCCCCTCCCCCTTCGCACCGACGTCCCCGCACAGAAGCCCTCTCGCCGGCCCGATCGACCCGACCCCATCGCGCCCGGGGCCGCGGCCACGCAGACGATCCGTCCGGCGACCGGAATGTCTTTGGCTACCCGCATCTGCGCCCCCTACACTGAAACTCAGAGTTGCCGACATCGAGGCCGCACCATGAAGCCAGAGGGAGAATCTGCCCGGTCGAGCCGTCCGGATCCGGTGGCACGGCGCGAGCGCGAGCGGCGCGACGCACCCGAGGTCGAACGCGCGATGCGGGCGCACCGCACGCTGAGCGCCGGCAACCGCACGCTGCTGCGCGCAACCGGCGAGGGCGAGCTGCTTCGGGAAATGTGTCGGGTGATCGTCGAGGTCGGCGGCTACCGCGTCGCTTCGGTCGGCTATGCCGAGCATGGCGAGGACAAGGGCATCCGCGTGATGGCCTGCGTGGGCATGGATGCCGGGGTGCTCGAAGCGCTTCCCCTGACGTGGGCCGAGAGCGACAGCGCGACCGGCCAGTGGGCGGTTTCGATGGCGATCCGCAGCGGCAAGGCGTCGATCGGTCGGCATCTCCTGACGGAGGGGACCTACACGTCGGTCCGCGACCGGGCGCTCGCGGCCGGTTATGCGGCGGCGAGCGCGTTCCCGCTGCGCGTCGATGACGACGTGATCGGCGCGCTATGCATCCTCGCGAGCGAGCCGGACGCATTCGACGAAGCCGAGGCCGACCTGCTCGGCGAGCTCGCCGACGACCTCTCGTATGGCATCTCGAACCTGCGCATGCGCGCCCAGCACCGCGAAGCCGAGCGGACGATTGCCCGGATGGCGTTCTATGACCGGCTGACGGGACTGCCCAATCGCGTCTCGCTGTGCGAGCGGCTCGGCGACGCGCTGCACGATGCGAGACCGCAGCATCGGTCGCTCGCGCTGCTGGTCGTCAAGCTGGGGCAGTTCCAGGAGATCAACGAGACGCTCGGCTACAAGGAGACCGACCGCTTCCTGCAGGTCGTCGCCGCGCACCTGACCCCGCTCGTTCGCGAGCCGCAGATGGCCGCGCGCGTCGCCGACGACGAGTTCGCTATCCTGCTGCCCGACACGTCGGCCGAACATGCGACGCGGTTCGCGCACCAGTTGCTCGACGTGCTGCGCGAGCCGGTCGAGCTGCTCGAGTTCGCGGTCGATGCGCGGGCCTGCATCGGCATCGCGCTCTTCCCCGGCCACGGCGCGGAGCCCGACGCGCTGCTGCGCCGCGCGAGCGCCGCCGCCGCGCAGGCGAAGCAGTCGGCGGCCGGCTACACGCTCTATTCGGGCAACCCCGACCGCGAGTTCTCGCGTCGCCTCTCGCTGATGGGCGAGCTGCGCGGCGCGATCGCGAAGAACGAGCTGCGCCTGTACTGCCAACCGAAAGTGGATTTCGAGTCGCGCCGAATCTGCGGCGCCGAAGCGCTCGTGCGCTGGGAGCATCCGCGCTACGGGATGTTATCGACCGGCGAATTCATCAAGACCGCAGAACACGGCGGGCTGATCACGCCGCTCACGCACTGGGTGCTCGAAGCCGCGTTCCGGCAGAGCTACGCGTGGGAGGAGACCGGCACCCGCCTGCCGCTGTCGGTGAACCTCTCCGCGTACGACCTGCGCGACCCGCGGCTCCTCGACCGCATCAAGGGGCTGTTCGCGACCTGGGGCATCCCGCCCGAGCTGATCCAGTTCGAGCTCACCGAAAGCGTGCTGATGCAGGAGCCCGAAGGCGCGGTCGAGACGCTGACGCGGCTGAAGGCGCTTGGCGTCGAGCTCTTCGTCGACGACTTCGGCACCGGCTATTCGAGCCTCGCCTACCTGCAGAAGCTGCCGGTCGATTCGCTGAAGATCGACCAGTCCTTCGTCTTGAACATGCTCGCCAACGAGGACTCCGCGATCATCGTTCAATCGACGATCGACCTCGGCCACAACCTCGGCCTCGAAGTCGTCGCCGAAGGCGTCGAGACCGAGGCGGTGTGGCAGCGCCTCGCGACGCTCGGCTGCGACACCGCGCAGGGCTACTTCATCAGCAAGCCGATTCCGGCGAATGCCTTCGGCGAGTGGGAGCAGCAGTCGGCATGGCATCCGCAGGGCTGAGACCCTGACTCACTCCGGAGCAGGCTGCGCCGCGACCTCGCCCGCGGCATCGAAGTCCGCTGCCTCCGATCAGGCCGACCGCTCCCGCAGCACCTTCTTGTTGATCTTGCCGACGCTGGTTTTCGGGATCTCGTCGACGAACACGACGTGGCTTGCGTCGGGCACCGCGTACTTACTGATGCGGTTCGACTCGACCTGGGCCATCAGCCTGCCGCGGATCGCCTCGACCTCGACGCTCGCGCCAGGCTTGCAGACGACGAAGGCCTTCGGCCGCTCGCCCCACTTCTCGTCGCGCACGCCGACGACGGCGGACTCCTGCACGCCCGGCACCTCGGCGATCAGGCTCTCGACCTCGATCGACGACACCCACTCGCCGCCGGTCTTGATGACGTCCTTGATGCGATCGACGATCTGCACAAAACCGTCCGGCCGCACGACCGCGACGTCCTGCGTGTGCAGATAGCCGCCCTCCCACAGCTCCTCGGACGCCTCCGGTTTCTTGAAATAGCCCTGCGTCAAAAACGGCGCGCGCAGCACGATCTCGCCCTGGCTCGTGCCGTCGCGCGTCACGTCGTTCATGTCGGCATCGACGACGCGGAAATCGACCATCGGCACCGGCCGCCCCGTCATGCAGCGCAGGCGCACCTCCTCGTCGAGGTCGTCGGTCGCGTCAGCCGACGAAAGCTGCGCGAGCGCGACGACCGGACCGGTCTCCGACATGCCGTAGCCGGCGAACACGTCGATCCCCCGCTCCACCGCCGCCCGGCACAGCACCGGCGACAGCGCCGAGCCGCCGATGATCACCTTCCAGTCGGACAGATCCATATCCGCCCCGACCGGCGACTGCAGCAGCATCTGCAGGATCGTCGGCACGCAGTGCGAGAACGTCACCTTCTCGTCGCGCTTCAATTTCAGCAGCAGGTCCGGCACGTAGCGTCCCGGCAGCACCGTCTTCAGCCCGAGCAGCACCGCGATGTAGGGAACGCCCCACGCGAGCACGTGGAACATCGGCGTGATCGGCATATACACGTCCTCGCGGTGCAGCCGCTGCCCGTCGCGCTGCGCCGACAACGCCATTGCCGTGGAAAGCGCGTGGAGCACGATCTGGCGATGGCTGTAGAACACGCCCTTCGGGTCGCCGGTCGTGCCGGTCGTGTAGAACGTCGCCGCCTTCGTGTTCTCGTCGAAATCCTGGAACTCGAAATCCGCCGACGCCTCGCCGACCAGCGCCTCGTACTCGCCGTCGAACGACAGCGTCGACGCCGGCACCGCCTGCCCGTCCGCCATCACGACGATGCGCCGCACAGTCTTCAGCTCCGGCTTCAACTGCTCCAGCACCGGCACGAAGTCCGCATGCACCAGCACGACCTCGGCCTCCGCGTCGTTCAGCGTGTAGGCGATCTGCTGCGGCGACAGGCGCACGTTCACCGTGAACATGGTCGCGCCCATCATCGGGATCGCGAAATAGCTCTCGAGATAGCGATGGCTGTCCCAGTCCATCACCGCCACCGTCGAGCCATGCCGCACGCCGAGCGACGCCAGCGCCGACGCGAGCTTGCCGATGCGCTGGCGGAATTCGCGGTATGTGAAGCGCTGCTCGCCGCGATAGGTGATCTGCTGGTCGGGGTGGAGGGCGACCGAGTTGAGGAGGAGCTGCTTGACGAGCAGGGGGTAGGTGTAGGCCGAGGGGGTGGGAGTGATGGTGTTGGCGGGCATGGGGGAGTCTCCATCTTGGTTGTTTCGCTACGGGTGCAACGGGCGAAGCCGGGTCGTCAAGGGCGAGGACCGTTCGTGACGGACGGAGACTAGCCAGAGCGATCGCGGAAGTTCCCCCCTGTTTCGAGGGGGGAGCGGGTCAGCAAGCACAAGGCTGAAGATCGGCGATGAATGACCGCAAATCGCCTCGCCGACACTGCCGACCCGTAAGGCGATATTCGCGTTCGTTTGTCAGGTACTTGGCTGAACGGCGGCTCTCTCGGAAAAAGCTTAGCTTCAGAATTCGCGTACTCCCGACGGCGAGATTTTGGCCTAGAACGATACGTGAGCATCACGACACAATCGACGGTTCCGGCCCCCGAAGCACAGTCGGAAACCAACGAGCTGCCGTCCGGCTCGTTATCGACACAGGTGAAGCTCACCGCAGGCTTCAGAGCCGAGCCGCAAGCAGAGGAACCATATGCCGCGTGACACGAGCGGGATCGGTGGCGAAGCGCCGACGCGCTTGGAGGTCCGACTTCTTGGTGCAGTCGAGATCATCCTCGATGGCCGCCGTCTTCGCGCCTTCGACTCGCTTCGCCTCCAACGGTTTCTGGCATTGATCGCGGCACGGAGAGGCCCCCACCACCGCTCCCGACTCGCGCTCGAGCTCTGGCCCGACTCCAACGAAGCTCAGGCGCGCACCAACCTCAGAAAGCTGCTCCACGACTTCCGCCATTTCCTCCCCGACGTCGCCGAGTTCGTCGAGATCGACCACGAAGCCGTGCGGTGGATTTCGACCGGGCCGAGCCAAGTGGACGTGCTGAGGTTCCGCGACGCAGTCGCGTCCGGCGATTTCGAGCTCGCCACGCGCCTCTATTCGGGCGATCTCCTTCCCGCCTGTTACGACGACTGGGTCCTGGACGAGCGAGCCAGACTTCGTGCCGAGGCGCATCGGGCCCTCGTGCGGCTGACGGAAGAGGCCGCGAACCGCAGCGATCACGAAGCCGCAATCAGGCATGCCCAGCGCATCCTCGAGCTGGAGCCGACCGACGAAGCGGCCGTTCGAATGCAGATGGAAGCCCACCTCGCGCTTGGCGACCGGGCCGCGGCGCTACGAGCCTACCACCGCCATGCGCAGGCACTCGAACGCGAGCTCGGGGTGGCCCCGGGCGAGGCGATCGGGGCTCTGTACCGTGAGCTCCAGGCCGGCCCGGTCAGCCGCGACGAAGGACACGGCAAGGGCTTCGCACCCGTCGCCGAATCGCCTTTCGTCGGCCGCGAGCTCGAATGGAGCCAGCTCACCGCGGCATGGAACACCGCGCGGGGAGGCGGTGCCCATCTCGTGCTGGTGACCGGCGAACCGGGGGTCGGAAAATCTCGACTCGCGCTGGAACTCGGCCGCCGCGTTCGGGCAGAGGGATACCCGGTGGCATCTGCGCGTGCCTACGAGGCTGCGGGCAGGCTGGCCTGGGGTCCCGTCGTGGACCTGCTCCGATCGGATGCCCTCCGACGCTATATCGACACGCTCGACGCGGTCTGGCGGGCGGAGCTCGCTCGTCTCCTGCCCGAACTCCGCGACGCTTCCCGGCCACCCGGACCGAGCCGGTCGGGCGACCCGGCTCAGCGCCATCGCTTGTTCGACGCGGTGAGCCGGGCAATCGTCGCCGGCGACCGCCCCCGCTTGCTGATCATCGACGATCTTCAGTGGTGTGACGCCGAGACCATTGAGTTGATCGGTTTCGTGGTCCGTGCCGAACGGACCGCACCGATCCTCATCCTCGGCACCGTCCGCTGGGAGGAGATCCCGCCGCATCATCCCATCGCCGGACTCGTCGACGCCCTGGGCCACGACCGGGCCGTGACCACCGTGGCACTCGACCGCCTCGACGAAGCCACCACGGCTACGCTCGCTGCCCGGCTGCGCGGCGAAGACACGCTCGACCCGAAGCTGGCGGCACGACTCTGGCGGGAGACCGAGGGTAATCCGCTCTTCGTCATCGAAGCGCTTCGCGCCGGGCTCTCGTCTGATGGAAGTCAGGCCGTGCTCACCCCGACGATGCGGGCGGTGCTGAACGCCCGACTGGGTCAACTGACCGACGGCGCGCAGCGACTCGCCGAGGTGGCAGCCGTCATCGGTCGGCCCTTCTCGATCGGTCTGCTGGCCGCGACCACCGGGACCGGCGAGCGCGAGCTCGTCGATGACGTCGACGAACTCTGGCGGCGACGGATCATCCGCGATCAGGGATTCACGTACGATTTCAGTCACGACAAGCTTCGGGCTGTCGCGCTGGAGATGGTCAGCCCGGCGCGTCGACGCGAACTCCACCGGGCCGTCGCCGAGGCGATCACGGTCGAGTTCCACGCCGACATCGATGCCGCCAGCCCGCTACTCGCCGCACACTACGACCAGGCCGGAATGATCGAGGCGGCCATCGACGCCTACCGCGTGGCGGGGACGCGAGCGGTGGCGGTGTCGGCCCTCGAAGAAGCGGTCACCCAGTTTCGGCGCGCGCTCGCACTGCTCGCCGACCTGCCACCATCAGCAGACCGCGATGCGCTCGAACTCGAGTTCCGGATCGCCCTCGGATCCCCGCTCGTTGCCCTCGACGGTTACGGCGCCAAGGCTGTGCACCAACTCTACGAGCGAGCCCTTTCGCTTTGCCGCAAGCTTCACCGATCCGTGGCCCCGCCGATCCTCCGCGGCCTCGGCCTCGCCCGGCTACAGGGCTGCCGCTTCGACGATTGCGATGAACTCGCCCGCGCCCTCGTCGAGCATGAGAGCCACGACCCGATCGCGCGGACGGAAGGCCGCTATCTCCTCGGTGTGAGCGCGTTCTGGCGGGGCGACCTCGCCACGGCCCGCCACCATCTCGATAGCGCGCTCGAAGCCTATGATGTCACCCGTCGCGGCGAGCATCTGAGCTTGTACGCCCAGGACCCCAAAGCGGTCTGCCTCGTGCGGCTCGCGTGGGTCGCGTTGTGGGCCGGCGATGCCGGCCGGGCCGACGAGATCGCCCGATCTGCGCTCGCGATCGCCGCCGAGCTCGATCATCTGATGACTTTGGGGTACGTGACCACCTACGCGGCGATCGTGGCGGCCGAATCCGAAGACCTCGCCCGCCTCGCCGAGCTCCTCGGGGATGCCAACCGTCTATGGAAGCGCTTTTCGGACCGCTACCTGACGGTCGTGCTGGAAGCCCTGCGAGGCTGGCTGGACGTGTGCGAGGGATCGGTCGCCGGCATCGACAAGATCCTGCGCTCGGTCGCGCGCTCGCGCACTGAAGGCGAGACCCTGCATCTCACCTACACCCTACTTCTCCTCGCCCGGGCGCGCGGCATGCTCGGCGAGTTCCGCGAGGGACGTGCCGCAACACGCGAGGGGCTTGCGTGGTCACACCGCTGCAACCAACGCTATCTCGAGGCCGAGCTGTGGCGCGTCGACGGCGAGCTCGCGTATCGCAGCGGGGACACCGAAACCGCCGCCGCTTCGCTGCGCCATGCCGTCGACACCGCCCGCGCGGATGGCGCGGGCTGGCTGCAGCTTCGGGCGCTGCACGCCTTCGCCAGTCGATTTCCCGACGCAACCCTGCGTGAGGAACTTCGGGAGCTCGTCGAGTCCCTTCCATCTGGCAATGACCTCCCGGCGTTCCGGGCAACAGCAGACTTGCTGCGCAGGTCCGGCTAAGGAGGGAACGCTTTCGTAACGCCCGAGGGCGCATCCTTCGCGCATGGCCAAACCCAAGCGGAGGAACACGCCATGAGCGACACAATCAAGGCATTGACCGAAACGGTGCGCGGCCGCGTCATCACCCCGTCGGATTCCGGCTACGACGACGCTCGCGCTGTCTACAACGCCATGCACGACTGCAGACCCCGCGCGGTCATCCAGTGCGTGGATTCGGCCGACGTGATGGCCGTGGTTGCCGCCGGCCGAGACGCCGGCCTCGACCTGGCCATTCGCGGCGGGGGTCACAGCGTGCCCGGCTTCGGCACGGTCGATGACGGCCTGGTCATCGATCTGTCGAGGATGAAATACGTGCGGGTCGACCCGGTCAAGAAGGTTGCCCGCGTCGGGGGCGGCGCGACCTGGGGCGATGTCGACCATGCGACCTATCCCTTCGGCCTGGCCGCGCCAGGCGGAATCATCTCGACGACCGGGGTCGGCGGCCTCACGCTGGGCGGCGGCATCGGTTACCTGACCCGCGGCGTCGGGCTCTCCATCGACAACCTGCTGTCGGCCGACGTTGTGCTCGCCGATGGCCGGCAGGTCACCGCGAGCGACTACCAGAACGAGGACTTGTTCTGGGCCCTGCGCGGCGGCGGCGGCAACTTCGGCGTCGTCACGGGCTTCGAGTTTCAGCTCCACGAGGTCGGCGACATCGTGGGCGGCCCGCTGTTCTACGAGTTCGACGATGCCGCGGCGGTCCTGCAGTGCTACCGCGAATTCATTGCGACCGCGCCCGAGCAGCTCGGCTGCTTCTTCGGCTGGCAGATCGCCCCGCCGCTGCCGTTCATCCCGGCCGACCGGGTCGGGGATCTGTTTTGTGTTCTCGTCACGTGCTGGAACGGTCCCCACGACGAAGCCGAGCGAGTACTGAAGCCCCTGCGCGGCGCGGCCGAAGTGAAGGCCGAGCAGGTCGACGTCATGCCCTTCCCGGCCCTGCAAAGCGCCTTCGACGGGCTCGTCCCGAAGGGCATGCAGCACTACTGGAAAGCGGACTTCATCGCCGAGCTCACCGACGCGGCGATCGCCGCCCACATCGCGCATGGTAGGAAGACGCCGACGATCAGCTCGAGCATGCATCTGCATCCGATCAACGGTGCGGCACAACGGGTCGGGGCCAACGAAACCGCGTTCGGCCACCGCGACAAGAGCTTTGCCCCGGTGATCGTGGGAATCTGGTCGGACCCGGCCGACAACGCGGCCAACATCAAGTGGGTGAAGGACTACTACGCCGCGATTCATCTCCACTCGGGCAGCGAGGGGGGCTACGTCAACTTCATGTCCGGCGACGACGATTACCGTGCGCCCGCCAACTATGGCGCCAACTACGCGCGGCTCGCGGCAGTGAAGGCGACCTATGACCCGGACAACCTCTTCCACATCAACCAGAACATCGCTCCGGCGAAAGGGGGCTGAGATGGCACGAAGCGGGACTGGTCCGCTTAGCTACGGAGTTCGCCGGCGGCGCATGGATCGTGGACCGCCATGCCGATGACGAGCGAGTGCTGGATGAGCCGCCCCGCAACGTTCCGGCATTCAGCGCAACGTAACCGCAACCTAGGTCTGATCCCCCTGTCACCAAGAGTGGCGATCACTCTCCCCCTTCCAACAACCCCAACAACTGCGCCCTCCTCACCACATGCTTCCTGTTCGCCGCATCCAGCTTCGCGAACAGGTTCTTCAGGTGCCATTTGACGGTCTCCTCGCCGACGCCCATCGCCTGGGCGACCTCCTTGTTCGAGAGGTTGCGTGCGAGGAACTCCAGCACCTCCCGCTCTTTCGGCGTGAGGACGGTGCTCGGGACGGCGCGCGGGGTGGCGGCGCCCGGCGCGGGCGGGGGGGCGGCCGGGCGCAGGACGCGAGAGACGGCGATGCTGCGGGCGGGGTCCGGGTGGCCGGGAGCGTCGGCCGACTGGTTGCGGGCCCAGTCGGCGAGCGCGGGGTGGGCGTCGACGAAGACGCGGACGAGACCGTAGGTGTGCGCGAGGTCCATCGCTTCGCGCAGCAAGTCCCGGCCGTGCTCGGCGTTGCGGTCGAGGACGTAGGCGCGCAGCGCCATCGTCTCGATGCCGACGCGGCCGAGCTTCATCGCATCGGCGAGTGGCGCGGCGCGTTCGAGCGCGGCGCGCGCGGCCTTCCAGTCCTGCGCGGCGATCGCGGCGTTGGCGTGCACCATCGCGCGCGGCAACTCGACCATCCGGCGCCATAGCGGGCCGCGCCCCGCTTCCTCGCGCGTGACGATCTCGTCGATGCGTTGCGCGAGCACGCGGCAGGTCTCGGAGCGGAAGCGGCCGGCATGCATCCGCGCCTGCTCGGCGAGGCTGACGACGCACAGGCGCGGCATGTGGCGGGCGGCGCCGATCGCGAAGAGCGTCTCAAGTAAATCGAGCGCGCGATGCTCGACGCCCTGCGCGGCGGCGACGCGCGCCGCCGTGCGGTAGGCAACCAGCGCCGTGTCGGGCGTGCCGGCGCGTTCGAGCACGTCGAGGCGGTTTGCGAGCAGCGCCGCCGCCTCGTCGACGCGGTCGCTCTCGTAGCACGCCGCGGCGAGCAGCGCGGCGAGCATGCAGGAGAGCGGATGGCGGCGGCCGAGCGACTCGTCGGCGCTCGCGAGCTCAGGCCGCAGCACGTCCTTGGCGAGCCGCGTCTGCCCTTCCCACAGGTAGCTCAAGCCGGTGATGAATTCGCTCCAGCGCGCCGAATAGGCGTGGGCGCGCCCGGCGTCCTTGCGGCCGAGCTGCTGCAGCTGCCGCCGCGCGAGCGCCGGGTCACCGCGCAGGATCGCGAGCGCCGCGAGGCGGTTCGCGTGCATCCGCAGCAGATGCGGCTCCTGTAGCCGGGGCGCGTCGGCCCATGGCGCAAACAGCGCGACGAAGCGGTCCGGCTCGTCGGCGTAATAGGCCGCGCCGCAGCCGATAAGCGCACACTCGTAGCGCAGCTCGTCGTCGATCGCCGGGTCTTCCAGGATGCGCGCGACGAGGCGCTCGGCCTCCCCGTGGCGTTCGCTCAGCGCCAGCACCCACGCCACCGTGAGCCGCAGTCGCGGCCGGCGGGCGAGCTCGTCCTCGGGCACGAGCTCGGCCCATTCGAGCACGGTGCCGGTGTGCCCCTGCATCGCCGCGTCGTAGAGGCACTGCTCGGCGAGCCCGTAGGCGACTTCGCGCTGCCCGGCCGCGAGCGCGTGACGCGCCGCCTCTTCGAGCATGCCGCGCTGCTCGAACCACCGCATCGCGGAAAGATGCAGCCCGGCCTGGTCGGCGGGGGGCAGCGCGGCGAGCCGCAGCCGCAGCGCGTCGCGCACGAGCGTGTGCAGGCGGCACCACTCGCGGTCGTCGCCAACGACGAAGATGGGCGTGTCGCGGATCAGCCGCGCGAGGCGCTCGCCCGCGTCCTCGGCTCCGCTGAGTGCGGCGCAGAGTGCGGGGTGCAGCAGGTCGACGGTGGCGACGCGCGTGAGGAACTCGGCGTCCTCGGGCGTGAGGTCGGCGAGCAGGCGCCCGACTAACTGTTCCTGCGGGTTGCCCGCGCTCGGCGACATCGCGTCGACGATCGCCCGCGGCTCCCCGCCGCGTTCGAGCGCGGAGAGCGCGACCTGCACGCCAAGCGGCCAGCCTTCGACCATCTCGTGGAGCCGCGCGACGGTGTCGGCGTCGACCTTCGTGCCGAAGCGGGGGCGCACGATGTCGAGCGTCTCGTCGAGCCGGAAGCGCAGCAGCTCGGCGTCGGCGACCGCGCCGTTGCCGTAAGTGCAGAGGTCGGCCATCTCTTCGTCGAGGCCGCTGCGCGTCGCGACGACGAGACGCAGGTTCGGCGGCGCGTTGTGCAGCACGTAAGCGAGCAGGCCGAGCGACGCGACAGGCAGGCGCTCGGCCTCGTCGACCATCAGCACGAGATCGAGCGAAGTCTGCGCGACCTCGGCGAGCCACGCGGTGACGCCTTCGAGCTCGCCGACCGACACGCCCGCGCCTTCGACCAGCGTGCGGCCGAACGCCGGGCGCCCGCAGCCGGCGCGCACCGCTTGGACGAGGCATTGGACGAAGCGCTGCGGGTCGGCCCGCTCGTCGGCGGAGAGCCACGCGACCGCCGCGCCGCCGGCGAGGAGTTCGCGGCGCCATTGCGCGAGCAGCGAAGTCTTGCCGAAGCCCGACGGCGCCCGGACGACGATCACCTGGCGGTCGCGGAAACGCTCCTCGTCGAGCCCGAGTCGCGGGCGCGCGAGCAGATGCCGCGGCGCGCGCGGCGGGGTAGTCATCAGCACGAGTTCCGGCATCGCCGACGCGGCCGTTGCAGAAGTCATGAAGGTCCCGACCGGTTCTGGATTCGAATTGGATTCGTTCTGCATTGGACGGCGACGGCGGGGATACGTGCCCTGCCCCGCGCGGTCCGGCGTTTCGCGCGCATGCCGACGGCGCCGCACCTGCCGGTCATTATAGGCGCGGACCGCAGCGCCCCACCCTCCCCCCCAATTTCGAGGGGGAAGATCGTTGCACCCCCTCTCTACCATCGCTTCCGTGTCACCCCCAAAACGAGGAGAAGTGGATGGACTTCGAAGATGTTTGCGCGCTGGAGAGCATCGCCCCCGGCACATCCCGGGCGGTCCGCGCGGGCGACCGCGATGTTGCGCTCTTCAACGTCGACGGCACCGTCCATGCGCTCGACAACGCGTGCCGCCATTCCGGCGCCGCGCTCGCCGGCGGGAAGCTGTGCGGCCGCGTCGTCGCCTGCCCCGCGCACGGATGGAAGTACGACGTGACGACGGGCGCGCTCGTCGTCGCGCCGACGCTGTCGGTCACCCGCTATCCGGTCCGGGTCGCCGACGGCAGGGTTTTCGTCGGGACCGGGAACGCAGCCTGAGGAGCCGCCCACCATGTATTGTCATCTGCTCGTTCCCATCGACGGCACCGATCTCGCGACCCAGAGCATCAGCAACGCGGTCGAGTTTGCCCGCACGCTCGGCGCGCGCATCACCTTCTTCCACGCCCAGCCCAACCACACCGCGGCGCTCTCCGGCGACGCCGAGGCGGTGCGCCTGACGTCGCCCGCCGACTTCGCGTATACGTACGAAGGCCGCGCCCGCGAGCTGCTCGCGAAGGCCGAGTCGGCCGCGCGGGCGCTGGGTGTGCCGTGCGGGTCGGCAACGGCAGTGAACGACTCGCCGTACCGCGCGATCATCGACGCGGCGCGCCAAGCCGGCTGCGACCTGATCTACATGGCGTCGCACGGGCGGCGCAGCGGCCTCGGCATGATGCTCGGCTCGCAGACGCTGAAGGTGCTGGTCAACGCCGGGATGCCGGTGCTGGTCGCGGCGACGTCGAACCCGCCGGCGACCTCGCAGGCGATCGGGATCATCCGCGACGAGCACCGCTCGCTCGCCGCGGTACTGCACGCGTGGCTTCACCTGCTGGAACGCGACGACGGCCAGCGGGACGTGCCGCGAGAGGCGCTGATGCGGGCGATGATCCACTACATCAGGACCTTCCCCGTCGCGCTGCACCACCCGAAGGAAGAGGAATACCTGTTCCGCAGGCTGCGCGAGCGCACGTCGCAGTGCAACGCCGAGCTCGACGAGCTCGAGCGCCAGCACGAGCACGACCAGCGGCTCGTCGACGAACTCGCGGCGACCCTCGAGCGCCATCTGGCAGGCAAAGCCGACATCGCAGAGGTCAAGGACGAGGTGAGCCGCTATGCGCTCTTCATCTGGGAGCACATGGGCCGCGAGGAAGGCGTGATCCTGCCCGCCGCGCAGCGTTTCCTGACGCCGGCCGACTGGGACGAGATCAACGCCGCGTTCACCGAGAACCGCGACCCGCGCTTCGGCGGCGACACCGACGCCGAGTTCCGGCGCCTGTTCTCGCGCATCGTCAATCTCGCGCCGACCGGCACATCGAACGAATAAGAGCTTTACTTCAAACAGACAGCGGCTCGCGATCCGCACCGCAGAGGAGAACCCCATGGCCAATGCCATCCGTATCCATGAGACCGGCGCACCCGAAGTGATGCGCTGGGAATCCGTCGAAGTCGGCGCGCCCGGCCCCGGCCAGGTCCGCCTGCGCCACGAGGCGGTCGGGCTGAACTTCGCCGACACCTATTTCCGCACCGGCCTCTATCCGGTGCCGCTGCCCAACGGCCTCGGCGTCGAGGCGGCGGGCGTCGTCGAGGCGGTCGGCGAAGGCGTGACGAACGTCGCCGAAGGCGACCGCGTGACCTACACCGGCTTCGTGAACACGCTCGGCGCCTACAGCACCGCGCGCCTCGTCGCGGCCGCGCCGCTGATCAGGCTGCCGGATGCGATCTCGTGCGAGACCGCGGCGGCGATGACGATGCGCGGGCTGACCTCTGCCTACCTGATGCGCCGCATCTGGCCGCTCGCCCCGGGCGACACGATCCTGCTGCACGCGGCCGCCGGCGGCGTCGGGCTGATCGTCGCCCAATGGGCGAAGCTGTTGGGTCTCACCGTGATCGGCACGGTGTCGACCGAGGAGAAGGCGGCGGTCGCGCGCGCCCACGGCTGCGACCACGTGATCTTCTACCGCCGCGAGGACGTCGCGGCGCGCGTGCGCGAGATCACCAACGGCGTCGGCGTTTCGGTGGTGTTCGACAGCGTCGGCAAGACGACTTTCGAGGGCTCGCTCGCCTCGCTCAAGCGCCGCGGCCTGATGGTGTGCTTCGGCACCGCGTCCGGCCCGATCGACGCCTTCAACCCGCAGCTGCTCGCGATGAAGGGCTCGCTGTACCTCACGCGCCCGGCGCTCGCCGACTACATTGCCACGCCGGAAGAACGCGACGCGCTCGCCGGCGAGCTCTTCGATCACGTCGCGGCCGGCCGCATCCGGATCGAGATCAACCAGCGCTATGCGCTGCGGGACGCGGTTCAGGCGCACCACGACCTCGAAGCCGGCAGGACCACCGGCTCGTCGGTCTTCATCGTCTGATCGAATCCATACAAGAAGAAGTCCCGCAGAGAGAAAACCAAAATTACGGACCCATTGGAGACAGTCTCATGACCCAGACGACCCATGAAAGACGCGCAGCGCCCGCCATCGTGCGGCCGGGCGTGCTGCATGACTCGGTGAAGGCCGAGCCGCTGACCGCGAGCATCGGCGCCGAGCTCATCAACGTGAACCTCGGCGACGCGTCGCGCGACGCGGGGCTCTTCGCCGAGATCAAGGCGCTGCTGCTGCAGTACAAGGTGCTCTTCCTGCGCGATCAGGACATCACCCGCAGCGAACACGTCGCTTTCGCCGAGCGCTTCGGCACGCTCGAAGACCACCCGGTCGCCGGCAGCCACCCCGAGCATCCCGGCCTCGTGCAGATCTACAAGACGCCCGACCAGCCGATGGACCGCTACGAGAACGCGTGGCACACCGACGCGACGTGGCGCGAGGCGCCGCCGATGGGCTGCGTGCTGCGCTGCGTCGAGTGCCCGCCGGTCGGTGGCGACACGATGTGGGCGAACATGGTGCTCGCGTACGAGAAGCTGCCCGAGGACATCAAGGCGAAGATCGCGCACCTGCGCGCGCGCCACAGCATCGAGGCGAGCTTCGGCGCGGCGATGCCGATCGAGAAGCGCCTCGCGCTGAAAGCGCAGTACCCCGACCCCGAGCATCCGGTCGTCCGCGTGCATCCGGAAACCGGCGAGAAGGTGCTGTTCGTCAATGCCTTCACGACCCACCTGACGAACTTCCACACGCCGGAGAACGTGCGCTACGGCCAGGACTACGCGCCCGGCGCGGCCGAGCTGCTGCAGTACCTGATCCGCCAGGCCTTCGTCCCGGAGTACCAGGTGCGCTGGCGCTGGAAGCCCAACAGCATGGCGATCTGGGACAACCGCAGCACCCAGCACTACGCCGTCATGGACTACGCACCCTGCCACCGCAAGATGGAACGCGCCGGAATCATCGGCGACGTGCCCTACGGCCTCGAAGGCATGCCCGTCCGCTGAACCGAACCCCCACCACCCGATAAAGATCACCCCGAAGGAGCACCCAAAATGAATTTCCTGGACGGATCGCTGTTCCCCGAAAACCAGCAGAAGCTCGTCATCACCGCCGCCCCGTATGGCCCCGAATGGATGCCCGCCGACTTCCCGGACGACATTCCGGTGACGATGGAAGAGCAGATCCAGAAGGCCGTCGATTGCTACAACGCCGGCGCCACCGTCCTTCACCTGCACGTGCGCGAGCTCGACGGCAAGGGTTCGAAGCGCCTGTCGAAGTTCAACGAGCTGATCGCCGGCATCCGCGCCCGCGTGCCCGAGATGATCATCCAGGTCGGCGGCTCGATCTCCTTCGCCCCGGAGAACGACGGCGACGCCGCGAAGTGGCTGTCCGACGACACCCGCCACATGCTGGCCGAACTGACCCCAACGCCCGACCAGGTGACGATCGCGATCAACTCGAACCAGATGAACGTCGTCGAGCAGATGTGCGAGGCCGACGTCGCCGGCACCTCGCTCGCCGATCCGGCGATGTACCAAGCCTACCGCGAGATGACGATTCCGGCCGGCCCGGGCTGGGTCGAGGAACACATCCGCCGCCTGTCCGCCAAGGGCATCCAGACGCACTTCCAGCTCGCGACGATCTCGCAGCTCGAAACGGTCGAGCGCATGATGCGGCGCAACGTCTGCAACGTGCCGCTGATCCTGACCTGGGTTGCGATCGGCGGCGGCTTCGACGCACCGAACATCTACAACCTCGCGAACTTCGTGCGCGCGTGCCCGGACGGCTCGGTGCTGACGCTGGAGACGTCGATGTTGAACGTACTGCCGCTCAACATGATGGCGATCGCGATGGGCCTGCACGTGCGCTGCGGCATCGAGGACAACATCTGGACCCAGCGCCGCGACCGCAAGATGGGCAGCGTCGAGCAGATCGAGCAGCTCGTGCGCCTGTCGCGCGAATTCGGCCGCGACGTCGCCAACGGCAAGGAGGCCCGCGAGATCTACAAGATCGGCACCTTCTACAAGGACGCCGACGAGACGCTGGCGAAAAACGGCTTTGCGCCGAACCGCAAACCGGGCCAGATCGGCTTTCTGCAGCACGCCGCGTAATTCGCGACGCGGGGGACTACCCTGCAATCAGGCGAGGCGCACGAGCGGCGCCTCGCCACGATGAAACCCGTTAACCCGGCAATCCAACACCGTTCGGGCTGAATCCTTCGACTTCGCTCAGGACGGGCGTGTCGAAACCCTGCCAACGCCCTTCGACGGGCTTAGGGCGCACGGTGATTGTCGGTTATAAGAACAACGACTGCCGGCCGGCGCTCCAATAAGGCGCCGGAACGGCCACCCACGAGAGGAGACAACCTTGGCCGTCTATATCGCAGAGGTCTTGCCGGAAGCCCCGGCCGCCGCGCGCACGAAACCGCGCACTTACGCATGGATCGTCTTCGCGCTGACCTTCGGACTGCTGCTGTCCGACTACATGTCGCGCCAGGTGCTCAACGCGGTCTTCCCGGTGTTGAAAGCCGAATGGTCGCTCACCGACACGCAGCTCGGTTCGCTGTCGAGCATTGTCGCGCTGCTCGTCGGGCTGCTGACCTTCCCGCTGTCGGTCGTCGCCGACCGCTGGGGGCGCGTCAAGAGCGTCACGCTGATGGCGACGCTGTGGAGCGTCGCGACGCTCGGCTGCGCGATCGCCGCGAATTACAACCAGATGTTCGCCGCGCGCTTCTTCGTCGGCGTTGGCGAGGCGGCCTACGGCAGCGTCGGCATCGCGCTGATCCTCAGCATCTTCCCGGCGCACCTGCGCTCGACCTTGAGCAGCGCGTTCATGGCCGGCGGGCCGGTCGGCTCCGTCATCGGCATGGCGTTCGGCGGCGTCATCGCGGCGCAGCTCGGTTGGCGCTGGGCGTTCGGCGCGATGGCCGCGTTCGGGCTCGCGCTCGTCGTTCTCTATGCGCTGATCGTGCGCGAGGACCGGCTCTGCCCGCCCGAGGGCTCGCGGCGCGTCGCGAAGACGCCCGAGCGGCCCGGGCTGCGCGAGATTTTTTCCGGGCTTTTCTCGTCGGTGTCGGTGATCGCGGCCTACGTCGGGAGCGGGCTGCAGCTCTTCATCATGGCGGCGATGCTCGCGTGGCTGCCGAGCTTCCTGAACCGTTACTACGCGTTGCCGACCGACAAGGCCGGCGTCGGCGCCGCGGTCTTCATCCTCGTCGGCGCGATCGGCATGGTCCTGTGCGGCATCGCCACCGACCGCCTGAGCCGTCCGGCGCCTGCGCGCAAATGGGCGATCGCGATGGCGTACTCGCTGATCTCGGCGTCGCTGCTGCTCGTCGCGTTCCAGCTGCCGCCCGGCCCTGCGCAACTGGTCATGATCGGCGCCGGCATGGCGATGGTCGCCGGCACGACCGGCCCCGCCGGCGCGATGGTCGCGAACTTGACGCACCCGTCCATCCACGCGACCGCGTTCGCGACGCTGACGCTTGCGAACAACCTGCTCGGCCTCGCCCCCGGCCCGTTCGTCACCGGCCTCGTCGCCGACCGGCTCGACCTGATGGCGGCGATGCAGCTCGTCCCGCTCGTCGCCTTCGGCGCGATCGCCGCGTTCGCGATCGGCAGGCGCCACTACGCCGACGACTTGAAGCGCATCGAGGCGATGCAGCGCTGATTCTTCAACCACCATCAGCCGGCCACCCGAATACCCTTCCGCCGGACTCGTCGAAGCCCGGCCACGGCCCTTCGATAGATCCAGCGCGAAGAGGAGTATTCGATCGCCGGCTAACGACGAGAACCACAACGATGACGACCTCCCCGACGATCCTGATCGTTCCCGGGCTGCGCGACCATGTCGCGGAGCACTGGCAGACCCTGCTCGAACAGAAGCTCCTCGGCGAGCACAAGAAGGTCCGCTCGGTGGCGCCGCTCGAGCACGACAAGCTTAGCCGCGACGCGCGCGTGGCTGCGCTCGACCGCGCGCTCGCCGACATCGACGGTCCGGTAATCCTCGTCGCGCACAGCGCCGGCGTGATGATCACGGTGCATTGGGCGCAGCAGCATCAGCGCCCGATCCTGGGCGCGCTGCTCGCCGCCCCGGCCGACCTCGAATCCCCCTTCCCGGCGGGTTACCCGACGGCCGACGCCCTGCGCGAAAACGGCTGGCTGCCGATCCCGCGCGACCCGCTGCCCTTCCCCAGCATCGTTGCAGCGAGCACCGACGACCCGCTCGGTCGATTCGAGCGCGTCTGCGAATTCGCGAACGCTTGGGGGAGCCGCTTGGAGAACATCGGTGCTGTCGGCCACCTCAATCCCGCGGCCGGTTTTGGCGAATGGCCCCAGGCGGAGGTGCTCATTCGGGAGTTGGCGGGCGAACGTGAGGGCCTGCCCCAGCTTTCAATTGCCCACCATTCTGGCGCCGATTCGCTTCCCTAGGACGATGTCGTTCAGCCTGGACAAGCCTCTCAACTCGTTGAGGGCCCGCACTTCCAGTGCGTGAACTCAAGCTCGGGCACGCCATTCGGTGTCGAGCGGTTCATCCTCGTCATCCGCGGCTGGCGCCAAACCGGGTCGAGCCGGTGAAGAGCGAGATCCCGCGCGTGATCGCCGCCGACCTGACGCGGCTGCCCGGAGCCGAGGTGTCGACCGCGGCAAACGGCAATGCGGCGGACTACGATGTATATGAATCGAGGTTCGCATTCGAGTCACGTCGCGGCGAGGGTTGGACTCGACGTCGTGTGGTCGGTCCCCGCCTGCGCCACCGGCGCCGAGCGCATCGGCCCCGGCGCGCTGCCGAGATCCGGCGCGCCGCCGCGCTGAGGGGGCGATCGGGCGATCTCATTGCAGGAGCGGCGAACGCCGCGAAATGCTGTCCCGGGCGCTTGTCGATGTTCTGATCGCGGCTGCCGCCGCTCCTACGTGAGGGGCGGGCCGCCGGCGAGCGTGTGGAACGATGCGATCCTGCGCCGACCGGCGCGACCGACGAGGAGAGGGCTCATGTGGATCATCGTCAGACGGCTCGCGACCTGGTTGCTCGCGACCGCATTGCTCGCGGCGACCGGCGCGCACGCCCAAGGCACGCCGACACCGTTCAAGTCCGAGGAGCTCGATCAGATGCTGGCGCCGATCGCGCTCTATCCCGACCCGCTGCTGATGCAGGTGCTGATGGCGGCGACCTATCCGCTCGACGTCGTGAAGGCGGCCAACTGGTCGAAGGCGCATCCCGACACGAAGGGCGACGCGGCGGTGCAGGCGGTGGGGGGCGAGACCTGGGACGTCAGCGTGAAGTCGCTGGTCGCCTTTCCGCAGGTGCTGGAGACGATGAGCGCGCAGATCGACTGGACGCAGCGGCTGGGTGACGCCTTCCTCGCCCAGCAGCAGGACGTGCTCGCCTCGGTCCAGCGCCTGCGGCGCCAGGCGCAGGCGGCGGGCAACCTCGAATCGACGCCGCAACAGACGGTGAGCACCCAGGGTCAGACGATCGTGGTCCAGCCGGCCAGCCCGGAAGTGGTCTATGTGCCGGCCTACAACCCCACCGTGGTGTACGGCGCCTGGGCCTACCCGTCCTACCCGCCGGTGTATTACCCGCCGCCGGCCTATTACTACCCCGGCGGCGCGTTTGCCACCGGCATCGCCTGGGGGCTGGGGGTGGCCGCCGTCGGCGCGATCTTCAGCGACTGCGACTGGAACAACGGCGACGTCGACATCGACATCAACCGGGCGACCAACATCGACCGCAATTTCACCAACGTGAATCGCAGCGGCGACCGCAACACTTGGCGGCACGACCCACAGCGGCGCGGCGGCGTCGCCTATCGCGACCCGGCCAGCCGCGAGCGCTACGGCCGCGATCTGCCTGGCGCGGCTGACCGCCAGCAGTACCGCGGGCGGACCGGGGATCGGGCGGGCGTGGCGGATCGGGATCGCGGGGGCGTGGGCGATCGTGGAGGCGTGGGCGATCGGGGAGGCGTGGGCGATCGGGGAGGCGTGGGCGATCGGGGAGGCGTGGGCGATCGCGGAGGCGTGGGCGATCGCGGAGGCGTGGGCGATCGCGGAGGCGTGGGCGATCGCGGAGGCGTGGGCGATCGCGGAGGCGTGGGCGATCGTGGAGGTGCGGGCGATCGTGGAGGTGCGGGCGATCGCGGGGGTGCGGGCGATCGCGGGGGCATAGGCGATCGCGCAGGCGCGGCGGACCGCTCGAGCGAGCGCGCCACCGCGCAGGCGCGGCCGGCCGAGCGCACGCGTGACGGTGCGCAGGCCCGACAAACCGGCGCCGGGCGACAGGCGTCGCCGCGTTCGAGCGCGCTCGACGGTGTCGGCGACGGTCCGCGGGTGCAGCGTGATGCCGCCCGCGGCCGCGCCAGCCAGCAGACGATGGCCGCGCGCAGCAGCGGGGGCAGCTTCGGTGGCGGTGGCGGGGGCGGTTTCGGCGGAGGACGCGGCGGCGGCGGCCGAGGTGGCGGCGGCGGACGCCGCTGAAGCCGAGCCCCGCGCTCCCCCTTCCACCGATGCCGACAGCGAAAGAGAACACCATGAAAAACTTCCTCCCTGCCTCGCGCCGCCCGACGAATTTCACCCCGTTCCTGTTCGCCGCAGTGCTGCTGGCGGCCGTCCCGCTGCCCGCGGCCGCGGTGCAGCGCTCCCATCCTTCGCCCGAGGTGCTCGCGGCTGTGCTCGCCGACGCCATCGAGAAGCAGGACGAGGCCCGCCTGCGGGACCTGCTCGGCGAGGATTTCCGCACGCTGATCCCGCCTGCGGGCGAGGAGATCCGCGAACGCTTCGCTGCCGCCTGGTCACGTTCGCACCGCGTCGTCGCCGACGGCGACGCGCGCGCCCTGCTGGAGGTCGGCGACGACGGCTGGACCCTGCCGGTGCCACTGGTGAAGGGCGCGGATGGCTGGCGCTTCGATACCCTGGCCGGCGTGCGCGAGATCCGCGCGCGCGCGATCGGCCGAAACGAGCTCTCGGCGATCCAGGTCGCCCTCGCATACTGCGACGCCCAGCAGGAATATGCGGAGATCGACCACGATAGCAACGGCGTGGCCGATTACGCCCGCCGCCTGCTCAGCAGCCCCGGCCACCGCGACGGCCTCTACTGGCCGACCGCCGACGGCGAGCCGTCGAGCCCGTTGGGGCCGCTCGTCGCCCGGGCGCAGGCGGAGGGCGCGCGCGAGGGCGAGGGCTACCACGGCTACCGCTATCGCATCCTCACCGCGCAGGGCCCGGACGCCCCGGGCGGCGCCACCAACTACATCGTCGGCGGCCGCATGATCGGCGGCCATGCGCTGGTGGCCTGGCCGGTGCGCTACGGCGAGACGGGCATCATGAGCTTCATCGTCAACCACGACGGCGTCGTCTTCCAGGCCGACCTCGGCAGGGCAACGGCAAAGCGCGCAATGCAAATGAGCCGTTTCGACCCGGGCCCGGGATGGACCAGGGCGGAACAACACTGATTCTGCGATTCTGCGGCCATCGCGCCCGCGGACGTGTCGCACGCGGGTCACGCGATTGCCGTGTAGCCTGCCCCCGGGCCACGGAACACGTGGACGAGCACACGCTCAATGACATTTGCAATTATGCGGACAAGGGCTGGGGGACACGCCGGGTGCGAAGGTCACGCGCGCCCCCGATCCTCAAATCGGACGTTGGTCCGATTGGGGATGCCGGACGGGAGGAGAGCGGTACAGGCCCTCTCCTCCGATTGCGTCGCAAAGGTGGGCCAGCACGACGGCGGAACGCACGCCCATTTTCTCCATGATCCGGCCGCGATGGACCTTGACGGTCTTCTCCGCAATTCCCAGATCGCCCGCGATCTGCTTGTTCAATCGACCCTGGATCACGTACCCCATCACCTCCCGCTCCCTTGCCGAGAGCCGCTCCAGACGCTCCGCGATGTCCTGCCGCTCCCGCTGCCGGGCTTGCTCGGCGGCGTGCTGCTCCACCGCCCGCTGGATCGTGTCCAGCAATACCTGGTCGTCGACTGGCTTGAGCAGAAAATCGACGGCGCCCTTTTTCATCGCCTGCACGCTCGTCGGGACGTCGCCATGTCCGGTGAGGAACACGACGGGTAACGTGAATTCCCGCTCCAACATCCGATCGTGCAACTCGGGTCCGCCGATTTCGGGCATCTCGACGTCGAGCAACACGCACCCCGTTTCGGATCGCGGCGATCGTTCCAGGAACTCGTAAGCCGTGGCAAAGGTCTCGGCCTTCCATCCCGCCGCGCGCATCAGCCGCTCGAGACTGCGGCGCACGGGCTCCTCGTCCTCGACGACAAACACAGTTGCCTGGCTCTTGATCATGGGGTGCACGCTCTCTTCAGCCGGCGGCTTCGGCCAAGCCGGCCGCGTCGCCCGCGGCCAGCCTGGGTGCCGCCGGCAGCTCGAATATGAAGGTAACGCCCCGGTCGCGGTTGGCCTCCGCCCAGATGGTGCCGCCGTGGGCTTCGACAATGGCGCGGCATACGGCAAGCCCCAGTCCCATTCCCTGCGGCTTCGTCGTCCAGAATGCATCGAACACGGTCGAGAGCTTTTCGCGGGGCATGCCCCCACCGGAATCCCGTACGGCCACGCGCACAGCGCCTTCACCGCTATAGGAGAGCGATACGTGCAGACACCGCCGCTGCTCCGCGGACTGCTCACGCATGGCATCGATGGCATTCATCACCAGGTTGAGCGTCACCTGCTGAATCTGTGTGTTGTCCGCCAGCACGGCGCAGTTTGCGTCGAACTGTGCCGCCACTTCGACTTGATGCGTCACGAACTCGCCGTGCAGCAACTCGAGCACCTCCCTGAGCGATTCTGCAAGGTCAATCCTCGTTCGCTCGATCTCCTGTCGCCGCACCATCGTGCGCAATCCACTGATGACCGCCCCCGCGCGCTTGGTGTCGCGTACGACGTCCTGCAGGATGTCGCCCAGCTCCTCGAGGTCCGGGGCACCCCCGGCGAGAAAGCGCAGCCCTGCCTGCGCGTTGCAGAGAACGGCGGCAAGGGGCTGGTTCAGCTCGTGGGCAAGCGAGGCCGTCAGTGCGCCGACGTGCACGACCCGGTCGGTATGCCACAACTGGCTGCGCAGGCGCTGCAATTCGCGCTCCCCCTGGCGCGACTCCGTGACGTCTTGGACTGTACGGATGACCTTGGCGGGAGCGGCGTCCGACAGGTCAGTCACTTCGCCCTGGTCCTGGATGATGCGCTCGGTTCCGTCCGGGCGCACGATCCGGTACTCCAAGCAGAATCGGGCATTGCCGTTACTCAGGGTTCGGCCGATCGCCTCCTGCAAGGCACTCCGGTCATCGGGATGAATGACCCTCCCCAATCGGGGATTGGCATATTCGTTGGACGCTATGCCGAAGATGCGGCAAGCCTCCTCGGAGGCTGTAATCCTGCCGGACGCGGTGTCCCATTCCAGGGTTCCGAGCCGGGCGACGCGCTGAGTAAGAGCAAGGCGTTGCTCGCTTTCGCGCAAGGCTTTCTCCGTCTTCTTCTGCGCCTCCTCCATGGCCCTTCGGTCCAGGGCATTCATGAAGATATCGCCGAGCAACCGCAACCATGGAATGCACTCTTCAGGCAATTCCCGCTCGCGTTGAGCCCCGGCTACGGCAATGATGCTCCGCACGACGCCAGCAGCCCTCAGCGGTATCAACAACATCGACTTCAAGGCCCAGTGTTCGCAGCTCGCCCGGTCCTTCGTCGCATCCGCCGGAAGCGCGTCCGGCGGATGCAGACGAAGCGCCCCTACACTTCGTATTACGCTTTGGACGCTCCAGGGAAACAGCTCGCACACACTCAGCGTGAGCGGCATGGACAGGCCCGGATTTCCGACAAGGTGAGCTGCGGAGATCTTCGTCCCCTCGGCGGAGACCTCGAACAACACGCACAAGTCCACTTCGAAGAACTCGAGGACCTGCCGCAACCCGGCTTCGATCTCGGCATCCACCCGATCGGCGGAAATACCGGCGAACCTGGCCGATAGCAGGGAAACGAGATCCAGACACCCGACGGCCGAGGCCCCAGGCCAATCCGGTGGCGCGCTACCCTGCCCTGCTGACGCGAACAGCCTGCGGCCAAGTTGGACCATGGCTTTCTAACCTGTGGGATATGCGGTGTAGCCCGTACACAGCAAGATAGATCAGCATCATTGCAGAATCCACCGCAGCGTAGGCGCAGCGCGGGCGATCCTCGCGGCAATCGGGCGCCTCAGCGTACGCGGGGAGAGGGCTCGACCGGCTCGGACCGCGCCTGCGGCATCTCGATCTTGATGGGCTGAACGACGTCCAGGTGGATGTCCCGCTGCGGGAACGCGATGACGATGCCCGCCTCGCGGAAGAGCTCGTCGATGCGAACACGTAGGTCGCTCACCACCCTTTGCCAGTTGGATTCGACTGCGATATCCACCCACACGTCGACGCGGAATTCGAACGCGCTCTCGCCGAAATTCTGAAGATAGATTTCCGGTGCAGGATCCTTCAGGACCCGGGGGTGGTGCTCGACTCCCAGCTTGATCAACGCCACCACCTCGCGGATGGTTGAGCCGTAGGCAGCGCGCAGGTTGACGGTGAATCGCAGTCTCGGGTCGGAGAGGGTCCAGTTGGTAACGCTCTTTTCCAGGAAGCTGCTGTTGGGGATGAGCATATCGATGCCGTCGAAGCGACGGACGTGGCAGCAGCGGCTGCCGATGTTCGTGACGTGCCCGCGGATTCCCTCCACTTCCACGATGTCGTTCAACTTGATCGGGCGCTCGATCAGAAGGATCAGGCCGCTGATGAAGTTGTTGAGAATGTTCTGGGCACCAAAGCCCGCGGCGATGGCAAGCGCCCCGCCGAGGAATGCGAACACCGTCAGGGGAATGTTTACGGTCCCCAGTGCGAACACGATCAGCCCCACACCCGCCAGCAGGACGAGCACCCGGTGAATGAGCAGCGCGCGGCTCTCGTTTCCCGGATAAAGCCGCAGCATGATCCGTCGCCCACGGGCGGCCAGATACACGGTGAGCCACAACCCCACGACCACGATCAGAACAACCTGGAGTATCTTGCCGAGAGTGACGCTGCGCTTGCCCACCAGCTCCCGTCCCTCGACGATGATCCTGTCCTCCACGGCGACCAGCTCGAAGTTCCAGAACTGGCCGGCAACCTCGGCAAAGGTTGCGATCAGGCCACGCATCCGCTCGACGAGCGACGACGCCTCGCGCTGCAGGCGCATCCCTTCCTGCCAGTTGCTCAGCAGCGCGTCGACTTCGTCCGCCTTCGCCAAGACGCGCCGCAGGAAGACCTCCCCACGCTCGTAGGCGCCCAACTCGCGCTCTGCGAGGCTCCTCTCTCCATCCCCAGGCTGCCACGCCGCGAGCCGCCTCCGCTGAAAATCCAGGCGTCTTTGCATCAGGTCGAACTCCGAGAGCACGTGCGCCCGGAGCAGCCTGACGCGATCGAGGCTCTGTGTGCTACTCGCCACGGCGTCGTCGATGGCCTTGGTGCTTTTCTCCTGCTCGAGCCGATACCGCCGCTCCCACGTCTGCACTTGGATGCCGTTGGCCTGATGGAGCAAGCGGAGCATTCGGAGGACGAAATTCGCCAGATCCGCTTCGACCTTGAGCGTGTCGAGCTTCTGCTGAAGCGGGGCGAGGTCGTCGCGCGCGCCCTGCCCCTCCGCCGGCGGGCGACGTGCGCTGCGCTCGCGCAACTCCTCCCGTGCCGCATGGAGCTGGTCTTGTGTCTTCTTCTCTTCCGTGGCCATCCTCTCGATCTCGGCCCGGATCTCGCGCTGCTCATCCGCGAGCACCGCCAGCTTGGCATCGCGATCCCCCTCCGAAAGGGGAGACAGCCGGAGCGCAGTCAAGGCCTTGCGCTGAAGCAGATCCCGTTCGCCGAGCCGATAGGCCAGCGCCTCGGTCTTGCGTTGGCGTTCGCTTTCCAGCGCTGCGACCGTCGCCTCAGCGTGGCGACTGCGCAGTTCCGCGAGATCCCTGAGCCAGCGCGCGCGGACCACCTCCCCGGTTCCACGCGCCGCTGCAAGCCGCTCGTCGGCCTGGCGCAGCGCTTGGCGGACAGGCTTCAACTGTGCGCGCGCGTCGTCGAGCAGGCTCTCGATGAACTCGAGATCGACGCGGCCCACCTGGATCTCGCGGTCCTTGGCACGAACCTGGTTCCACAGGTCGTCGACAAAGCTGACCGGATAAGGCGGCGGCTCCGTGAACCTTTGCCAACGCTCGCCTTCCTGCTTCAGTTCCTGCTGTGACCGGCGAACCTCCTCGAGCGCACGCAGCGAATCCAGATGCTTGTGGTACTGGATCTCCATGCCGCCCAAGAGATGCCGGACTTCCGTCCATTCTTCGCTGGTCACGCGGGCGGGCAACGGTGCATTGGACTCGGCGGGCGGCGACTCCGCGAGTCGTTTGCGCAGTGCATCCAGCCGTTCGTGCACGGCGGCCATTTGCTCCTTGAGCGAGGGTTCCGTGGCCGATGCTCGTTGTTCGGTCGCCTGGGAGCCGGAGGTCAGCCATTTCGGCGTCTGCGCCCAGGCGCAGGGCGACGGCAGGCAGAGAACAAGAAGGAGGCCGAGCGCGACCCCGCCGGCCAGTCGAAACCGACGCGCGCGCAGGCACCACGGGCGCATGGCGACGACGGTTCCAAGGACATCTCCCGGCACGTGCATCGCATTGGTCCGACTTTGCTCAGAGGGGTGTGCAGGAACCGAAGATGACGAACGCGCCGCTGCGGTCGACGAGCGAGACTGCCATCCTGCCGCTCTCCCGGTCGAGCGCCATGATCCAGCCATGGCCGAGCTCCCTGCCGCGCAGCAGGAGCTGGTGTTCCTCGTTTTCCAAAGCCTCGATGGGCGATGTGCGCCTGGGACCGCTTACCGTCTTCTTGTTGAAGTCGATGCGCATGAACGCGGGGGCACCGGTGTCACCGGGCGTCCCCTGCAGGCACCCCATGCCGGGCATGCAGTCCCTCACCTCCACGGAGGCGCAGATCAGGTTCTTCGAGCCGTCGAAGTCACCGGCAAAGCCGGGCACCGAAACCAGGACGGCGGTAGCAAGAAGAGTCCAGCGCAAGGTTTTCGCTTCCATATTCTCCCCTGCATCACCTGATCGTATAGCCACGGCCTTCCATGCAGGCTTGGTAGGCCCGATGGTAGGCGTCGAGCTGCTGTTGACCTTGATTCTGGGCCTGCTGCTGGCCCGCCTGGTTCTGGCGCGCCTGGCGGCCTCCGGCCATGGTGCCCATCACGGCGCCGACGCCGGCGCCCTTTTCGGTGTCGCCGGCGATCGCACCTATCGCCGCCCCCCCGACCGCCCCGCGCGCCGCCCCTCTGACACGCTCGCCGCCGCGCCGGGATGGCGCAGAAGACTCGGCGGCAGGCGTCGCGGGATCGACGCCCGTGTTGTTCTTCGCCCAGACGTAGCACTCGCCGTCATCCTTCTGCTGCTGCTCGGGTGACTGCCCTTTGGCAGGGTAGACAATCGGCTCTTGCGCCAGGACTGTCACCGGTGCCAGGGCAACGAATACGACGCCTGTACACAGGCCTACACGGAGCTTCATCGGATTCCTCCTGGTGTTCGGTCTTCAACCGATCAACTGCCCGGACACAGCTCGGCTCGCATTTCCTCGCCCTCAATGGTTCCCTGCATGCATGGCGCGAATGACCTCGCCCAGTTCCTCGCTCAGGCTCGCGAGGGCACGACCGTGGGCGGCCACGACGGCCGCGTAGTCCGGCCCCATCGCCGGCAGCTGTATCACCGAACGGCCCGCTCTCACTTCACCGGCGGCTTTGCGCTCCACCGCCCAAAGGGCGCCCAGAGTCACGCTGTCGCCGGGAGCCGATTCGAAGCTCACGATGTCCACCCGCACCCGGTAGTCCGCGTCGCTGCCGGTATTCTGGGGGTAGGCCCAAACGCGTGCCATTCCGAGCAGCTGCGTCAGATTGCCGGCGATCACGCGCGGAATCTCGCTCTTGAGCGGTTCGGCCCAGCGGTGCTGGTCCAGCAGTGCGACCTGGTTGGTCGCTACGCGCACGACGAGTTGGGGCCGGTCGACCGCATCAGGCAGCGTCACGGGTCCGACTGCAACCGTGTATTGGGCAGCACTTTGCGCAGCGTCCGGCTGCACCGGGCCGGGGGCCAGTGTGTAGTAGCTCGTTTTCGGGGTAGTGCCGCAGCCGGCCAGGGCCACGGCGAGCAAGGTCACCGCGGCAGCTCCCGCGACGCGACGCGGTTTCATGGCGTGTCCTCCCTCTTGCCGCGGATCAGGGACTCCGGATGGCGTTCCAGGTAGTCGGCCAGAGCGCGCAGCGAGTCCGATGCCTTGGACAGGTCGCGCAGGGTCTCCCGCACGTCTTGCTGGAGAGGGGCTTCACTCGCCATCGTGAACTCGACCGCAGCGAGACTGCGGCGCGCTCCTTCAAGGGTCGTGCGCAGTTCGGGGGTCAGCTCTTGGTCCACACGCTTGACCAGTTGATTGGAGCTCTGCAATGTCTGGTCGAGGGTTTTCAAGGTCCGGCGCAGATCCGCGCCGATGGCCTCGAGGGGCACGTTCTCCAGCTTGGCCACGATACGTGTCAGACGCGCCTGCAATTCCGTGAAGGCTCCTGGAACCGTGGGGAACTCGACCGGCTCCTCGGTCCATTTCATCTCGGCCTTCGGCGCATCGGGGAAGAAATCCACCGCGACGTACAGAGCCCCGGTCAGGAGACTGCCCGTGCGCAGCTGGGCGCGCAGGCCGCGCTCGACCATGAAGTTGAGGCGCTCCTTGGCGCCGCTGATGACATCTCGGGGTGCGACGGCACCTTCGCGCATTCTGCCCCGCAGGCGCTCCGGGTAAAAACGGAATTCGACCGGCATGCTGAACGACTTCGTCTCCGGATCGAAATCCACATCAATCGCCGTGACCTCGCCGATCACGATGCCCCGGAAGTCCACGGGCGCCCCCACGGAGAGTCCCCGCACCGAATCCCTGAATACCAGTGTGTAGGTCTCCGCGACCACATCCGGATTCTTCAAGGCCAGCTCGCGGTTCGCATACAGGCTGAAGGTGGCGTTCTCCGCAGCGCGTACCGGAACCACAGGATTCTCCGGCGTCTGGAAGGCGATGCCGCCCACCAGGATGGATACCAGCGACTGGGTATCCACCCTGAATCCCGTCGCGTCCAGCTTGACGTCCACACCGCCGGCGTCCCAGAAGCGCGTGTTCTCGGTGACGAACTGATCGTAGGGCGCCTGGACGAAAACCTTCAACGTCACGCCGCTACCATCCTTGTCCAGGTCATAGGAGACGAGCTGCCCGACCTGGATACGGCGGAAATAGATCGGGGAACCCACTTCGCGGGACCCGAGGTCCTCGGCGCGCAGCATGAAATGTCTGCCCGGCACGTCCATGGTGACGACGGGTGGCGTCTCGAGGCCGACGAAGTCGCGCCGCGATTGCGCCGACTGGCCCACGTCGATGCTGATATACGAGCCCCCCAGCAGTGTGGCCAAACCCGACACACTTGCGCCGGAAATGCGTGGCCGCACGACCCAGAGACGCGTGTCTTCCACCAGCAGACTCTCGGCCTGCTGGGCGAGCTCGGCGGTCGCCACGACGCCGGCGCGGTTTTTCGCCAAGGCAACACTCTTCACCACGCCGATCTCGACATCCTTGTACTTGATCTTGGTCTTGCCGGCCTCCAGACCTTCTCCCGTCGTGAAGCTGACGGTGATGATCGGCCCGCGCTCGAGCAATGTCTTGACGGCGAGCCATCCTCCTATCAGCGCCGCCACGAGCGGAATGATCCAGACCAACTGGGGCCCGCGGCGCCGCCTGGATGCAGCCACCGCTTCCGGGAGTTCCGGCACCTCCGAACCATTCGTTGGCTCACTCATGACCGTCCCTCATCGCATCCCAGATCATGCGCGGATCGAACGCCTGCGCGGCAAACATCGTCAGCACCACCACCGCACCGAAGGCGGTCGCGCCGCTACCCGCCCTGATCGTGGCCAGCGCCTGGAACTGCACCAGCGCAGCCAGGATGGCGACGACGAAGATGTCGATCATCGACCAGCGGCCGACGAACTCCGTGACGCGGTAGAGTCGTGCGCGCTGATGGGGCGCCCATGCCGAGCGCCGCTGAACGGAAACCACCAGGACGAGCAGCGCGAGGATCTTGGCGAGCGGCACCATGATGCTGGCAAAGAAGATCAGCGCCGCGAGCGGCCACGAGCCCGACACCCAGAGGTAGATCACCCCGCTCATGATCGTGTCGCTCTGAGCGCCGAACAGCGAGCCCGTCTCCATCACGGGCAGCACATTGGCGGGGATGTAAAGGATGCAGGCGGCAATGAGGAAGGCCCAGGTGCGCGCAATGCTGTCGGGCTTGCGGTGGTGCAGGTGTGCCCCGCAGCGGACGCACGCGAGGTCGTGCGCGCGCGTCGCGGGCCGGTTCAGGAGGCCGCAGGCATGGCAGGGCATCAGCCCTGCCTGCCAAGCGGTAAGCGGAGCCGCCTTCATCGGACACTCTCCGCTCTTACCCGCTCCCAAAAGCTTCGCTCATCGAACGACGATGCCGAGGCCGCGAGCAGCACCATCAGCGCGGCGAACGACCATAAGGCGATGTCGGGCACGAGGCTCGCAAGGTGCGCGAGCTTGGCCAGGGAGACCAGCGTGCCAAGGAGGAAGACCTCGACCATGCCCCACGTGCGCGCGATCTCCACCATCCGGAACATCGTCGGCAGGAAGCGCGGCACGCGCCCAAGCTTAAGCGGAAGCAGCATGTAGAGCATCGCGCCCAGCTGCAGCGAGGGCATGAGCATCGTGGTGAAAAACACAAGGGCCGCGACGCTGCTCATGTCTTGAGCATGCAATGTGCGCACCGTGCCGAAGAGCGTGGTCGACGTGTGGTTGCCTTGAGCATCGAGTCCGACGATGGGAAATGCGTTCGCCAGCACGAACATGACCGTTGCAGCAAGCGTGTAGGCGAGCGTGCGGTCGACACTGTCCGGCACATTGCGGTAAAGCGTTGCGCCGCAGCGCATACAGCGTGCCGCGCCATGCAGCGGCAGCGGCACCTCGCGCTGAAGCAGATCGCATTCGTGGCAGGCTATGAGGTTCGGGACCGACATGTCATCAATATCCCGCAGCGTAAGTGGTGCTGCAGTTTCCTGAACAGCGGACTTCTCGGGCTCGCTCGAAGTCGATATTTCCACTGCGCTGCCCGCACGCCATCGGGGACCGTTTAGCACAGCCTCACAGAATGCAGATTAGTGGCTACGGGCAGCAACTCGCCATTAGACTTTGGTCCGATACCCGAGGATGGCCAGGGCTTCGATGTGCGGCGATGAACCGAGCGAGGTCTCGCGCGTCCCCTCCACCCCGGCGAAGAAGATCACGTTGCGCCCGCCGGCCGCCGATTCGGCCGCCGCAGCGAGATCAAAAGTGGTAGGCCACGTCCAGCACCAGCAGATAGGGATTCTCCGTTTCGCCCACCACGCGCCCGCGCACCGGCGCGGGGCCGGTATCGACTTCGCCCTTGCCGTAATTGATCAGGTTGAGGTTGATATCCAGCAGGGTGCCGTCAGGGCGGGCGAACTGCACGCCGCCGCCGATGCCCCAAATCCGGTCCAGCGGCAGAGCGAGGCTGCGCTCGTCGTCGTCCGCCGGCGCGGTGACGTAGAGCGCGCCGACGGAGTAGCGCCGCCCATTGCGGGCGGGAAAGCTGTAGCCGAGCGAGACGCCCCAGAAATCCTGGAAGGCCCCGCTTTCGTCGATGTCGAGCTCGGTGCCCTCGAGCGATATCGAGGAGGTGCCGAACTTCGAGAAATCCACCCACATGACGTCGAGGGTGACGAAGGCGCCTGAGGCCAGTTCGTGATAGAGGCCGGCGTTGATCCGCTGTGGTAGCGTATTCTCGATCTCGACGTCGTCGGCCAGGCGACCCTGCTGGAGAAGCTGTCCCAGCACCGGCCCCGCGTTCCTGTACTTGAGGTCGCCCTCCAGATCGGCGGTCGCCTCGCTCGTGTAGGCCAGGCCGAAACGGGTGCGCTTGTCCATCTCCCACAGCGCCGACAGCGTGACGTTGCTGCCGACGCCATCGAGCTCGGCCTTCAGCCTGCCGTCCGGGCCGCCGAGCGAATTGATAGCCACCTCGCTCTCGGAAAGGGTGTAGTTAATCCCGATCGCGGCGCCGAGTGACCACTCATCGTTCAGCCGATAGGAAACCGCCGGCGTCAGCGCCACATACACGAGCGAATAGTTGTCGGTGTAGTAGCGACCGGCCCAGTCCGAGCCGTAGTCGGACCCGAAGCCGCTAGGCACGGTCAGCGAGATGCCGGCGTGGACGCGCTCGCTGAGCCGGCGCACATGGAAAGCCTGTGGAATCAGCACGGGCGAAGAGCTGTCGTCCGGATCGCCACCCGCGACCGTGGTTCGGCCTTCGTCCACCTCGAAGTCGCCCATCCCCTGCGCGACGGCGCCACGCAGCGTGGTGGCCTGCGCCCCGAGCCGCGCCATCCCGGCCGGATTGCCGACAGCGGTCTCCGCGGTGTCGGCCTTTGCGGAGCTGCCGGCCAGAGCGGGCATCCCGGCGAGGGCGGGCATTGTGCCCGCCACCCCGATCGCAGCCACCAGCGTGAGCAGAGCATGGTTTTTCTTCGTCTTGGGCATCGGTGACAGCTCCTTCTCTTCCCATCTACGTTGGTCGATCCGGCATCGGTTGCGGAGCTCCCGCAGGCGATCCGCTCGACTCCACGCTCGTTGATCGAACGGGCTAGCGTCACCATCAATTTAGATCCCGCAATGCGCGGCCGCTAACCCACGGTTACTACGGCCCGCGCGCGGCGGTCACGGGCGTGAGCATCACGCCTTGCGGGCGCGCCGCGCGATCGAGTGCGCCCGCCAGCGGTCGATCAGGGACACGGCCAGCCAGGCGTAAAGGGCGACACCGATAAAGAGCGCCAGGCGGATCGCGAAGGCGCGATAGACATCCTTGCCGGCGGCACTGTCCTCCACCGACTGGCCGAGCAGCAGCACCAGCGTGGCCATGCAGTTCAGCCAGAAGCCGGGCGAGGCGCGGCCGGGCAGCAGGCGGTAGAGGCGCCGCGCGAGCAGCAGGACGAACAGCAGCGTCCACAGGAAGAACATCCACAGCTTGGGCTGGATGCCGAGCAGGCTCCAGAAGAGCATTGCCAGTGCGCCGCCGAGCAAGGTGGCGCCGACGAGTTCGCGGCCGGCATCGCGGGTGTCGCGGCTGCACACCTGCTGGCCGAGGCTGACCGACTTCATGATCAACGGCAGGTAGCGGCTGGGATCGATCAGTGCGACGAGCAGCGCCGGCATCACCACCAGCGTGGCGCGCAGCGCGACCCAGCCGGCATCGAACGCACTTTCCGCGGCGGGGGGCGGAGGCACGACGACCGCGGCGGGCTCGGGAAAGATCGCGTGGGCGATGCTGGCGGCCAGCACCGCGAGCAGCAGACCCTTGGCCAGCGCCTCGATGACCGTCACGGCCAGCGCGAAGGAGCTGGCACCGGCGGCAGCGATCAGGGTCAGGCCGACGATCATGAAGGTGCCGAGCAGGGCGTTGCCGCCGCGCCGGTTGTAGCGGAAGCAATGGAAAAGGCAGAGCGCGATCAGCAGCAGGCCGCTCACCGGCGCATGCTGCAGCGGCGGGATCAGCAGCAGGCCGCAGCCGGTGGTCAGCATCACCAGCAGCGGCAGCCCGATCGCCGCCTTCAGCGGCAGCGCCTGATTGCGCTGGGCCAGCAGGAAGAGCGCGAGCAGCGGCGCCACATAGGGCAGCGGCGGCGCCAGCGCGAAGCCGGCGGCCAGCGCCAGCGCGGTGCCGCCGGCCAAACGCAGCGCGCGTTGCGGGCGGGGATCGGGAGCGCGCACGGCTGGCTCAGTAGGCGTAGGACAACCAGCTCATCAGCCTCAGGTAGAGGCGGCCGAGCGGGTTGAGCGGGTTGCCTTGCGTCGGATAGGCCATCACCTCGGCCTGGCCGCCGACGCGGATCTGGCTGAAATCGTCGAGCTGGCCGGGCAGCAGTTCGACCTGCACCGGGAAGCGCTGCGCCGCGCGCAGCCAGTCGCGGCTGTTCTCCACGTTGGGCAGGCTGCCGGCCGGCGGAACCTGGCCGGCGCTGACGCCGCGGCCGATGCTGTGCACCCGACCCTCGAACACCCGTCCCGGCAGCGCATCGAGGACGATGCGGACCGGGCTACCCGGCTCGAGATTGCCGAGGTTGTTCTCGGTGAATTCGGCGGCGATCCAGACGTCCTCGATGGCGAGCAGGGTCATCACCGGGCTGCCGGCGGCGGCGAACAGGCCCACCTCGGTGCGGAGGTCGGTGATCAGACCGGCCGCAGCCGCGCGCACCTGGGTGTTGGCGAGGTCCAGCTCGGCCTTCTCCAGGGCGGTGGCAGCGCTGCGAAGCTTGGCGTTGTCCTCGCCGCTGCCGCCTTCCTGCTCGCGGGCGCGCTGCACCTCGGCGATGGCGGCGGCGATCTGGCTGCTCGCCTGCTCGTGGGTGGCGCGGGCGACTTCCAGCCGGCGCAGGGAAATCGTCCCCGGATCCTCGCCGTACAGGCGCTCGAGGCGATCACGATCCTGTCGCGCCTTCAGTTCGTTGGCGTGGGCTGCGCGCAACGAGGCGAGTGCCGATTCGATGCCGGCGGTGCTGGCGCCGATCTGCCGGCGCATCGACTCGAAGTCGGCGCGGGCACGCTCGGCGGCAATCCGGTACTGCCGGTCGTCGACGGCGAACAGCAGCTGGCCGGCCTCGACGCGCTGGTTGTTCTGCACCTCGACGCGGCTGACCCGGCCAGAAACTTCGGCAGCCACCGGCACCACGTAGGCCTGCACCCGGGCCTGCTGGGTATAGGGCGTGAAGCGATCGGCCAGCAGGTACCAGACCAGGGTGAGGACGATCAATACCGCCACCACGCGGGTGCCGCGCCGGGCCGGATCGGCGGGCTGGGTCTTAGCGCTCATTAACGGGGCTTCCACTGTCCGGTTGAGGGAGCGTCGGCGCCGCCTCGTCGAGCAGGTCGCCCCAGTCGGTGCGCTCGCGCATCTGCTCGCGGGTGGCGGGATCGAGCACACCGTCGCTGCGCTGCCAGCCGCCGCCGAGGGCCTTATACAGGGCGATCAGGCTGCTCGCCGCACTGCTGCGGGTGAGAAGATAGTTGTCCTGCTGGAGGAACAGCGCACGCTGGGCGTCGAGCACACGCTGAAAATCCGTGTAGCCTTCGCGGTACTGGACGGTCGCCAGGTCCAGCGAGCGCTCGGCGGCAACCGCGGCCTCGCGCAGGATGCGCTCGCGCTCGAGCGCCTTGAGCAGTCCGGTGGCGGCGTCGTCGGCCTCGCGGGCGGCCTGGCGCACGCTGTCGCGATAGACCTCGATCAGTTGCTGCAGGCGGGCATCCTGCACGCGGATGTTGCCCTTGATGCTGCCATGGTCGAACAGGTTCCAGCGCAGGCTGGGGCCGCCGAGCAGGTCGCGGCTCTGCGAGCTGCCGTCCACCGAACTGCCCGACCAGACGATGCTGCCGAGCAGGCTGATCGCAGGGTAGAGGTCGGTCACCGCCACGCCGACCCGCGCCGACTGGGCCGCCACCTGCAGTTCGGCGGCGCGCACGTCGGGGCGGCGCAGAAGCAGGTTGGCGGGCACGTCCTCGAGCAGGGCTTGATCCAGCAGCGGGATCGGGCCATCGGTCTCGGCCAGTTCCAGCAACGGCTCCGGCGGGCGGCCGAGCAGCACGGCCAGCGCATTACGCGTGCGCCGCACAAGGCTCTCGAGTTCAGGGATGCTGCCGAGGGTGCCGAGGTACTGGGTCTTGGCCTGCTGCAGGTCAAGCTCGTCGCTGTTGCCGCTGCGGAACAGGCGCTCGGTGATCTCGTAGCTGCGCTGCTGCCGGCGTGCGTTGTCGCGGGCGATGCGCAGGCGCGCCTCGGTGGTGCGCAGCGCGAAATAGGTTTCCGCCATCTGCGAGCGCAGCAGCACCAGGGCGTCCGCGTAATTGGCCCGGGCGGCAAAGTAACTGGCGTCGGCCGCCTCGATCGCGCGGCTGAAGCGTCCCCAGAAGTCCAGTTCCCAGCCGATGTCGAAGCCGGCGCTGTACTGCCACAGGTGGCGGTCGAGCGGGCGGTCGCCGCCCGACTCGTTGCGATCCAGATAGAAGGCATCGGCAGTGGCCTGCTGCAGTTGCGGATAGCGACCGCTGTAGGCGATGCCGAGCTGGGCGCGCGCTTCGAGCACGCGCAGGCCGGCGATCCGCAAGGCGGGGTTGCCGGCGTCGGCCTCGGCGATCAGGCGGTCGAGCACCGGGTCGTCGAACAGGCGCCACCACCGCCGACTGTCCGGTTGCGGCCGCAGCTCGCCGAGCTGCTCCAGCGCCGCGCTGCGCCACTCCTCGACCCAGGCCTCGCGTGGCGATTCGAATTCCGGCCCCAGGCGCACGCAGCCGACCAGCCCGATCGCGGCGAGCATCAGCGCCTGGCGCATCAGCTGCGGCATGCCACCCCCGTCAGGCGTCGTGCGGGTGGTCGTCCACGGGCGGCAGCGGCTGGTCGTCCACCCACTGCCAGAACAGGTTGTAGCCGACCGCCAGCAGCACCGGGCCGATGAACAGGCCGATGATCCCGCTGACTACCATGCCGCCGAGGGCGCCGATCAGCACCACCGGCATCGGCACATCGACGCCGCGGCCGAGCAGCAAGGGCTTGAGGACGTTGTCGGACAGGCCGGCGATGAGGCTGTAGATGGCGAAGGTGATGGTGGCGGAGGTGACGCCTCGGGTGGCGAAGACGACGCCGATCACCGGCAGCGTGATCAGCGTCACCGGCAACTGCATGATGCCCAGCAGCAGCACCGCCAGCGCCAGCAGGCCGGCACCGGGAATCCCCATGGCGATGAAGCCGATCCCGATCAGCAGCATCTGGATGAAGGCGATGCCGACCACCCCCTGGGCCACCGCGCGGATGGTGGCGGTACACAGCGCGGCGAGCCCAGCACCCCTGTCCGGGCCGGCGAGCCGCGTGGCGATGAGCACCGCATTCCGGCTGCCGGCCTCGCCGTAGGCCATTATGATGCCGGCGACGATGATGGCGCCGAAGAAGATCAGCATGCTGGCGCCCATGCTGGCCAGCTTCGCGAGCAGGTTCAGCGACATCTCCTTCAAATCCGGCGCGAACTTCTGCAGCGCGCCGGTGAGGTTGGTCGCCGCCTGCTCCCAGAAGCCATACACCGCGTTGCCGATCACGGGCCAGCTCGCCACCGATTCGACCGGCGGCGGCACGCGCCAGGCGCCGCTCCTGACCGCGGCGATGCTGTTCCGGGCGGACTCGGCCAACGACTCGGCGAACATGAAGATGGGCACCAGCAGCAGCACCAGGGCGATCAGCACCAACAGCGTGGCGGCGCGCGCATCGCTGCCCCCCATGTACGCCTTCAGGCGGCGGTGCAGCGGATAGAGGGTGACGGCCAGGATCAGCGACCACAGCATCAGGTCGAGAAAGGGGCGGAACACCCGGTAACAGAAAACAGCCAACACGGCGATCAGGCCGGCCCGGATCAGCACGTCCAGCATGCCTTGGGTTTGCTGCTGCGGTGTCGCCATGGGTCATCTCCCTGCGCGCGGCCGCCGCGACTCGCCACCCGACGACGGCCAACCATTCGGAATGCTACCCGATGTCTTGACGCCGTGGCGTGGGGAAAGCGGCGCGCCGGATGCCATTCTTGCCTGCAGCAGGAGCCGGTTTCGCGCTGCGTCGAAGATCCATGTCCCGTGAGCGGCGAAAAAAGTCGATCCCCCTCAGCGTAAACGCTTCGCGGGGATCGGAGGCGCAATGATCACGGGGGGAATATCTCTCGCATTTTTGCCAAGTTTTCCGGCCGAAGCTTAGCGAGCACGTGTGGTAAGAGCTGTGATAAATGAGAAAAAGGCCATATCCGTCAAGTCGCTGTTTCGACTCGTGGGTATGGCCTTTTCAGGTGTCTGGCGGAGAGGGCGGGATTCGAACCCGCGTCAGGGTATTACCCTGAACACGCTTTCCAGGCGTGCGACTTAAACCACTCATCCACCTCTCCGTGGAAGCCGCGCATTGTAGCAGAAAGGGTTGATCGCGGAAGCCCCGGCTTCCGCTGCCCCGGCTTCCGCTGCGGCTTTCGGACGCTGCACGACCTGCGCGGGGGTCGGCGCGCCGACTGCGGGCGCCCGTTCTCGCCGGTGTTCCACCCCACTGCCGCCCGCTGCGTTCACGCCCCCGGGGCCGACGACCCGGAGGGTAGTGCGGCTTCGTCGGCGGGTAGCCGCGGGTAGCGGACGAAGTCGACGAGGTCCTGGATCTCCTGCGGCGGCGGCCGGGTGAGGAGGCTGACGACGACGATCGTCGCGAATCCGAGCGGCACGCCGAAGACGCCGCTCGAGATCGGGTTGATGCCGAACCACGCCTGCTCCATCGATCCGCCGAAGAAGGGGTGGGTGCGGACCGCGTAATAGACGGTGACGCCGAGGCCGATCAGCATGCCGGCGACGGCGCCGGGGCGGTTCGCGCGTTTCCAGAAGATGCCGAGCACGAGCGCGGGGAAGAACGCCGCGGCGGCGATCGAGAACGCGAGGCCGACCATGAACAGGATGTTGTCCGGGCGCATCGATGCGACCCACGCGGCGACGACCGCGACGACGAGCAGTTGCGACTTCGAGATCACCAGCCGGCGTTGCGTCGAGGCGCTCGGGTTGATGACCTTGTAGTAGAAGTCGTGCGACAGCGCATTCGAGATCGTGAGCAGCAATCCGTCGGCGGTCGACAGCGCGGCCGCGAGCCCGCCGGCAGCGACGAGGCCGGAGACGACGTACGGCAGACCGGCGATTTCCGGCGTCGCCAGCAGGATGACGTCGGTGTTGAGGCTCAGCTCGGCCAGTTGCAGGAAGCCGTCGCTGTTGATGTCCTCGATCGCGACCATGCCGACCTTGCCCCAGGACGCGACCCAGTCGGGCAGGTACGAAAGGCTCGAGCCGATGACGTTGTTGTACACCTCCCATTTCGCGAAGACCGCGTAAGCCGGCGCGGTGACGTAGAGCAGGAAGATGAAGAATAGCGACCAGAACACCGACTTGCGCGCCTCGACGACGGTCGGCGTCGTGTAGTAACGCACGAGGATGTGCGGCAGCGCGGCGGTGCCGACCATCAGGACGAACACGAGCGTCAGGAAGTTGTTCCGCGCGTCGCGGCGCGCCTCGGGCGTCTCGCCGGGGTGCGCTTCGGCGTGGCGGGGGGGCGCGCGCGAGCGTTCGATCGCGGCGACGCGCGCGCGCTCCCACACTTCCCTCGCCTGCCGCGGCGTTTTCGGCAGATCGCGAAGCGCACGTTCCAGGTGTGCGATGTCGCGCGCCGGCGCGTTGCCGAGCCGCAGGTCGTTGAGGCGCTCGACCAGGATGCGCCGTTCCGCGTCGAGCGAATCGGGGAGCGCCGCGATCTTCCGCTCGTATTCGAACGCGCGCTGGGCGAATAGCGCGCGCGCCTGGACTTCCCTCGGCTCGACGAAAAGATCCGCTTCCTTCTCCGACAGCTTGTCGAGCACGCTGCCGTAGACCGCGGGCGGGATCGGCACGCCGGTGACCTTGTACGACAGGATCACGACCGGAACGAGGTACGCGAAGATCAGGATCACGTACTGGGCGACCTGCGTCCAGGTGACCGCGCGCATGCCGCCGAGGAACGAGCACACGAGGATGCCCGCGAGGCCGACGAAGAGCCCGATCTCGAACTCGACGCTGACGAAGCGGCTCGTGATCAGGCCGACGCCGTAGATCTGCGCGACAAGATAGACGAAGCTCGCGAGCACGGTCGCGCCGAGGCCGACGAGCCGCGCGACGTTCCCCTCGTAGCGCGCGCCGAGGAAATCCGGGATCGTGTATTGGCCGAACTTGCGCAGGTATGGCGCGAGCAGCAGCGCGACGAGGACGAAGCCGCCGGTCCAGCCGGTCACGAACGCGAGCCCTTCGAAGCCGGCGAAATACAGCGTCCCGGCGAGGCCGATGTACGACGCGGCGCTCATCCAGTCGGCCGCGGTCGCCATGCCGTTGAACACCGCCGGCACGCGCCGCCCGGCGACGTAATACTCCGACACGTCCGACGTGCGGCTCATCACGCCGATGCCGGCGTAGATCGCGATCGTCGCGAACAGGAAGATGTGGCCGATCACCCCCGCGGACAGGCCGAAGTGTTCGCCGAGCGCGAGCAGCCCGACGAAGATCATGAAGCCGACCGTATACCACGAGTAATAGCGGCGCAGGCGGCGCGAGAACAGCGCGGGAGTCGTCATTTCATCGGCTTCCCGGACGCCGGCCCGACCGAAGAACGCCGCGCCTCGAAATCGCCGCCGGTCTCAATAATTCACCCGCGCGTAGTACGACTTCTCGGCCGCCTGGCGAGCGTCGCGCAGGGTGCGGATGCCCTTCTCGGCGAGCAGCGGGATCAGTTTCAGGAACACTTCGGCGGTGACGGTCGCATCGCCGAGCGCGGTGTGGCGGCCTTGCACGGGGACGTTCAGCCGTTCGGCGATCGCCTCGAGCCGGTGCGACTCCTGGTTCGGATGGATCACCGCCGACAGCAGCAGGGTGTCGAGCACCGGCTGGTCGAAGCGGATGCCGGTGAGATCTTCCTTCAGTTGCAGGAAGCGCATGTCGAACGCGGCATTGTGCGCGATCAGCACGGTGTCGGCCGCGAACGCATGGAAGGCGGGCAGCACTTTCGCGATCGGCGGCTGACCGGACAGCATGTCGGGCGTGATCCCGTGGATGCGGATCGACTCCTCCGGCAGATGCCGCCGCGGATCGACGAGCTGCTCGAAGGACTCCTGGCGCCGCAACTTGCCATTGACGATGCGCGTCGCCCCGATCTGGATGATCTCGTCGCCGTTCGACGGGTTGAGCCCCGTCGTCTCGGTGTCGAAAACGGTGTAGGCGAGCTCGCTGAGCAGGCGCTCGTCGAGCGGGTGCGACCTCTCCGACCATTTGAAAAGGTCGAAATCGTAATACTCGGGCCGCCCCTCGCCCTCGACCGGGAGCGGCGCCTCGGCCGGCTCCCGCGGTACGGCCGCCGGCAGCAGGATGCGGAAGAACGCGCGATGCCGGACCTTCTCGCGCTCGAGCCACATCTCGCCGTCGTGGCGCTCGATGACATCGCGCACCGTCAGCGGGCTGTTCTCGTCGCCGATGCGCATCGGCTCCAGCTCCCAGCTCATCACCGTTTCGGTGCTCATCGCCTGTCCGGACCAGATCAGATCCAGATGCACGAGACGCCCCGCGCCCGTCAGCCGGAAGCGCACCTCGCGCACCTCGAACTCGTCCGACAGGCGGTTCGCGAGATAGGTGAGCGCCTGCATCAGCGAGAAGCTGTCGACCTTCACCCACAGGGATTCGTCGACGTCCTCGAGCTTCGTCGGCAACCTCACGACCTGTTCGATGCGGCGTTGCGCTGCGGCGATAAGGTCGGCGCCGAGCATTTCCTCGAGCGGCCAGCGCGCCTTCAGCGAATCGGCGAATTCGCTTGCGGTCCGGTCAAGCCGGACGCTCATTGCGGCGACGTCGTCGCGGATCACCTTGCGGAAGCGGGCGCGCAATTCGTCCTGCAGGTCGGGGTATTCGAGCATCTCCGCGGCGGCACGGACGTTCGCGAGCGCGGCGCGGTTGCCCTCGGTGAGCGAATGCAGCATCTGGTCGCGGCGCGATTCGGTTTCGAACGTGCGCGTGATGTTGTCCAGCATCAGGATGAAGCCGGTGACGCTGCGTGCGCCCCCGCCCTCCTGGCCGACCGACAGCACCGGCGCCATCTGCACGCGCAGCAACTGGCCGGCGCGCGTCGTCGTCACGAAGTTCGCGACCGCCTGCGTTTTGCTGCGCTGCAGGCGATGTTCGATGGTCTCGAGCGCGTGCGCGATCAGGTTGCGCTCGAACACGCCGTAGATCGACCGGCCCAGACCGATCAGCTCGCCGCCGTCGGCGACCCCCGGTGCGTCGGACAGCGCGCGGAACTGCGCGCGCGCCCGGTGGTTGTAGAGCAGGATGCGCCCGTCCAGATTGCAGACGACGACGCTTTGCGTGAGTTCGGACATCAGGGCCGCGAGCCGGTTTTTCTCCTCCTCGACCGAGTCCTTCGCACGCGCGATCTGTGCCTCGACGTCCTGCAGCAGCGCGTCCCGCTGCTCGGCAAGTGCGTTGGCGTGGCGGGCGAGCGCGCGCACCTCCGGCGGACCGCTCTCCTTGACGCGGAACTCGCGGTTCGCGACCAGCATCAGGCTGAGGTTCTCCGCCATGCGCAGCAAACCCTGCACGTACTGGCGGAACAGGTTGCGCACGATCGCCACGCCGACCGCGAAGCCCAGCAGCGTCATCAGCGCGCCGAGCGGCAAGTGCGGCGCGACGGCCTCGATCAGCAGCGCGTGCGTCGGCCCCTTGGCTTCTAGCCACACGAGCAACGCGGTGACGACGAACGGCCCCGTCATCAGCAGGCCGAGAACGATCACCGCGAGCACGAAACGGGTGCGAGCGACCATCGATCACTCCGCTGCCAGCATGTTGCGGACCCGCTCCACGAGCTCCTTCGTCGAAAACGGCTTCGTCATGTAGCCGTCGGCACCGAGCGCAAGCCCCTTCGCCACCTCGGTGTCGCGACCCTTCGCAGTCAACATGAGGATCCGAACCGATTGCAGCCGCGGATCGGCCTTGATTTCCTGGCACACCTCGAAGCCGCTCTTCTTCGGCATCATCACGTCGAGCAGCACGAGGTCCGGTTGTTCCGAACGGATCATCGCGACCGCTTCCTCGCCGTCGTTCGCGATCGAAACCGAATACCCCTCCCGTTTCATCAGGAACTCGAGCGAAATGACGATGTTTTGCTCATCGTCGGCGATCAATATTTTTTTGGTCATGCTTTCCTCTCTCCCCCGACATTCTAAGTCATCGGGCGCCCGTCATTGGCGCCGCGTTTCGGCCGTGGGGAGCGGCAGAATGAAGGAAAATGTCGCCCCCGCGCCGGGGGTCGACGTCACCCACAGCCGACCGCCGAAATGCTCGATGATCTGGCGGCTGATCGGCAGACCGAGGCCGGTGCCCTGCGGCCGCGAACGCTCGTCGCCGCCCTGGCGGAACTTCTCGAAAATCACCGCATGCAGCGCGGCGTCGATGCCCGGGCCGTTGTCGGTCACGTCGACGCGCGCCTGATCGGCGTCGCGGCTCAGAACGACCTTTACCCGCCCGCCGCTCCCGGGAACGAATTTCGCCGCGTTCGATAGCAGGTTGAGCACGACCTGAACGAGGCGGTCGTGGTCCGCCAGCACGTGCGGCGCCTCGGCGGGCAGCACGAGCTCGACCGTCGCCCCGCGGTCGCGGAAGAGCTGCGCCGTCGTGTCGACCGCGTGCTCCACGAGTGCCCGCAGGTCGATATCGGTGTTGTGCCATTCGGCGTGGCCCGATTCGATCTTCGCGAGATCCAGCACCTGGTTGACGAGCCGCGTCAGCCGCTCGGTTTCGGACACGACGATGCCGAGAAAGCGGGAGCGGTCCGCAAGGTCGATCTTTGGATCATCGAGCAGCATTTCGGAGAACGCGCGGATCGACGTCAGCGGCGTGCGCAGTTCATGCGACACCGACGACATGAAGTCGTCCTTGAGCCGGTCGAGCTCCGTCAGGCGCTCGTTCGCCGCGCGCAGTTCGGCGGTCGCCGCTTCGAGCGCGCGCGATTTTTCCTCGAGTTCGTGCGAATACGCGCGGACCTGCGATGCCTCGTCGAGGATGTTCATGACCTCGTCGAGCCCGAGCGGCTCCTCCTGCGCGACGGACGCGACCATCACCCGCGCCGACGCGCTGCCGATCGCGCCGGCGAGCTGGGTCTCGGCGAACTGCACGAGGCCGGCGTCGCCCTTCAGGTCTTCGACGCGGGCGACGCCCCGCTCGCGCGCGAACTCGGCGAAGGCCCGTTCGGCGCGGGCCGCGCCGAGGAAACGCGCGACGAGCGGCAGCAGGTCGCGGACTTCCACGGAGCCGCGCCAGAACGTCGCCGGCGCCGTCCGCCCGCGCCGGAACACGTCGACGAACAGCGTCGCCTGACTCGCCTCCTGCCCGGTCGGCGCGCGCAGCAGCGAGACGAAGACGTAACAGCCGATGTTCGCCGCGAGGCTCCAGAACAGCGCGTGGCTGATGTTGTCGAGGCCGGCGAGGCCGAAAAGCTGCTCGGGCTTCAGCAGCGCAATGCCGAAGAGCCCGTGTTCGAGAAAGGCCGCGTCGAGCCAGCCGGATTTCGCGACCGACGGCAGCATCAGCGTGTAGGCCCAGACGACGAAGCCGGCGAGGAGCCCGGCGAGCGCACCGTCGCGCGTGCCGCCGCGCCAGTACATGCCGCCGAGCATCGCCGGCGCGAACTGCGCGACCGCCGCGAAGCTGATCAGCCCGATGCTTGCGAGCGCGTAGGCTTCGCCCGCGAGGCGGAAATACAGGTAGCCGAGCAGCAGCACGCCGACGATCGCGCCGCGCCGGATGCCGAGCAGCAGTCCGGTGAGATCAGGGTGGGCGCGCCGCGTGAACCAGCGGCTATGCAGCAGCACCGGCATCACGAGGTCGTTGCAGACCATCGTCGACACCGCGATCGTCTCGACGATGACCATGCCGGTGGCTGCGGACAATCCGCCGACGAACGCGAGCAGCGCGAGTCCCGTCTGTCCCTGCGCGAGCGGCAGCGACAGCACGAAGGTGTCGGGGTCGACCGCGCCGCGGCCGAAATACAGCAGTCCGCCGAGCGCGATCGGCAGCACGAAGATGTTGATCAGCAGCAGGTACGCCGGGAACAGCCAGGTCGCGCGGCGCAGGTGCTGCTCGTTCACGTTCTCGACGACCGTGACCTGGAACTGGCGCGGCAGGAAGATCACCGACAGCATCGCGAGCAGCGTCAGCGCGAACCAGCCGCCGTAGCCGGCGCTGCTCGCGCTGCCGATCCGGAGCAGCCCGGCGAGATCCGGATCGGCGGACGCGCGCGCGAACAGGTCGCCGAAGCCGCCATACACGCCCCACGTGACGAACGCGCCGACGACGAGGAACGCGACGAGCTTGACCACGGACTCGAACGCGATCGCGGCGACCATCCCTTCATGCCGCTCGGTCGCGTCGAGGTGGCGCGTGCCGAACAGCACGGTGAACACCGCGAGCGTCAGCGCGACGTAGAGCGTGCCGTCCTGCACCCAATTGTCCGCCGGCATCGGGAAGAAACCTTCATCGCGGTCGCCCGTCAGCACCGCGTAGCCGCTCGACACCGCCTTCAGCTGCAGCGCGATGTACGGCACCATCCCGATCACCGCGATGACGGTGACGAGGCCGCCGAGAAGATGGCTCTTGCCGTAGCGGCTGGCGATGAAGTCGGCAATCGACGTGATGCGGTAGGTCTTCGCGATGCGGATCATCTTCAGCATCACGACCCACGACAACGTCATAGCGAGCGTCGGCCCGAGGTAAATCGGCAGGAACCACACGCCGCCGGATGCCGCGCGCCCGACACTGCCGAAATACGTCCACGCGGTGCAATAGACCGCCATCGAAAGCGCGTAGGTCCACGGGTTCGCGATCACCGAGCGACCCGCTTCGGCCCGTCGGTCGGCGAAATACGCGACGGCGAACAGCAGCAGCAGGTACGCGAACGAAACACCGACGACGAGCGGGCCAGTCAGCATTCGACGTCCTCAGCGCGCGCCACGTTCGACGATCCACGCGACGACGGCAAGCAACGCGGCCCAGGTCACGAACAGGAACACCCACAGCATCGGCAGTCCGAACCAGCCTGCGGGCCGGTCGAACAGCGATAGCACCGGATAGTTGAACAGCAGCACGCCCGTCAGAAACACGGCGACCAAGCGCTGCGCGGCAAGTCCCTTGCGCATCACGCGCTCCCGAGGATGACAGGGGAAAGGATTATAGCGACCCCGCCCGCCGGCCCTGTGCCGCCGCCGCTTCGCGGCACGGGCAAAAAAAGAAGGCGCACTCGCGTGCGCCTTCTCCTCCTCCCGTCTGTCGGCAAAGCCGTGCCTCGCTCCGTTTGTACTGCTCGGAGCCGGAGCCTCTGCGGGCTCCGTGCCCCGAAAGGGGTCAGCTCGCCGCTTGGCCGAGTTGGTCCAGGATCGCCGGATTCTCGAGGGTCGACGTGTCCTGGGTGATCTCCTCCCCCTTCGCCAGCTGACGCAGCAGCCGGCGCATGATCTTGCCCGAACGGGTCTTCGGCAGGTTCTCGCCGAAGCGGATGTCCTTGGGCTTCGCAATCGGCCCGATTTCGCGGCCGACCCAGTTCTGCAGTTCCTTGATGATGGCCTTCGCGTCCTCGCCGGTCGGGCGCTCACCCTTCAGCACCACGAACGCGACGATCGCCTCGCCGGTCACGTCGTCGGGACGGCCGACGACCGCGGCCTCCGCGACCTTCTCGTGCGCGACCAGCGCCGACTCGATCTCCATCGTGCCCATCCGGTGGCCGGAGACGTTCAGCACGTCGTCGATACGGCCGGTGATCGTGAAGTAGCCGCTGTCCTTATCGCGGATCGCGCCGTCGCCGGCGAGATACAGCTTGCCCTTGAAGTCGTCCGGGTAGTACGACTTCTTGAAGCGCTCCGGGTCGCCCCAGATGGTGCGGATCATCGACGGCCACGGGCGCTTGACGACGAGGATGCCGCCCTGGCCGTTCGGCACTTCGGTCCCGGTTTCATCGACGACGGCGGCGATGATGCCGGGGAACGGCAGCGTGCAGGAGCCCGGCACGAGCGGCGTCGCGCCCGGCAGCGGGGTGATCATGTGCGCGCCGGTTTCGGTCTGCCAGAAGGTATCGACGATCGGGCAACGCCCGCCGCCGACGTTCTCGTAGTACCACTCCCACGCTGCCGGGTTGATCGGCTCGCCGACCGAACCGAGGATGCGCAGCGACGACAGGTCGTACTGCTTCGGATGCACCTCCGGCTTGTTGTCCGCGGCCTTGATCAGCGAGCGGATCGCCGTCGGCGCCGTGTAGAACACGGTGACCTTGTGGTCCTGGATCATCTTCCAGAAGCGGCCGGCATCGGGGTAGGTCGGCACGCCTTCGAACACGATCTCGGTCGTGCCGCAGGCGAGCGGGCCGTAAGTGATGTAGGTGTGGCCGGTCACCCAGCCGATGTCGGCGGTGCACCAGAAGATGTCGTCCGGCTTGATGTCGAAGGTGTACTTCATCGACATGATCGCGTGCAGCAGGTAGCCGCCGGTCGAGTGCTGGACGCCTTTCGGCTTGCCGGTCGAACCCGAGGTGTAGAGGAGGAACAGCGGGTGCTCGGCGTCGACCCATTCCGGCTCGCAGGTCTCGGACTGGTTCGCGCAGACGTCGTGGAACCACTGGTCGCGGCCCTGCTCCATCGCGGTCGCCGCGCCGGTGCGCTTGACGACGATGACGTTCTTGATCGAGTCGCAGCCGCCCATCGCAAGCGCCTCGTCGGCGATCGGCTTTAGCGGCAGCGCCTTGCCGCCGCGGTGCTGGCCGTCGGAGGTGATCAGCGCGACGGCGCCCGCGTCGTTGATGCGGTCGCGCAGCGCCTGCGCCGAGAAGCCGCCGAACACGATCGAGTGGGTCGCGCCGATGCGGGCGCAGGCCTGCATCGCGACGACGCCTTCGATCGACATCGGCAGGTAGATGACGATGCGGTCGCCCTTCCTGACGCCCATGCCGCGCAGCGCGTTCGCGAACTTGCTGACGCGCGCCAGCAGATCCTTGTACGTGACGCGGGTGACTTCGCCGTTGTCGGCTTCGAAGATGATCGCGACCTTGTCGCCGAGGCCGTTATTGACGTTGCGATCGAGGCAGTTGTACGAGACGTTGAGCTGGCCGTCGGCGAACCACTTGAAGAACGGCGCATTGCTTTCGTCGAGAACCTGGGTGAAGGGCTTCTTCCATTCGATCAATTCGCGGGCGTTGCGCGCCCAGTAGCCCGCGTAGTCGTCTTCCGCTTCCTTGCACAGCGCGCGGTAGGCATCCATCCCGGACACCGCGGCGTTCTTGACCATCTCTTCCGACGGCATGTACATGCGGGTTTGCTGTTGCTCGTTCGACATACTGACCTCTCCTCAACTGTTCTGAATTGAAGCTGCCCGTCGCGGGCGGCCGGTTGGTTCCAGCCTGTTTTTCATTCGCGAAGGGGTTCGCGATCCGGGTGTGCATTTAAGGATAGCTATCTTACACACGACTTACAGCGGCCCTCGCAGCATCGGGCGCACGGAGGAAGGACCGCCCGACGCGCCGCGGGGCAGCGGCGACGGGCGGCGGCTGCTAGAATTACGCCCCATTGTTCCGCCCAACCTTGGAGAAGCCCCATGACCGTGATTCGCGAAGAAGACCTGATCCAGTCCGTCGCGGATGCCTTCCAGTACATCAGCTGCTACCATCCGCTCGACTACATCAAGGCTCTGGGCGAAGCGTGGGAGCGCGAGGAAAACCCGGCGGCGAAGGACGCGATCGCGCAGATCCTGACGAACTCGCGCATGTGCGCCGAAGGCCACCGCCCCATCTGCCAGGACACCGGCATCGCCGTGGTGTTCCTCAAGGTCGGCATGAACGTGCAGTGGGACGCAAAGATGAGCGTCCAGGAGATGGTCAACGAGGGCGTGCGCCGCGCCTACACGAACGTCGACAACAAGCTGCGCGCGTCCGTTCTGCTCGACCCGGCCGGCAAGCGCCAGAATTCGAAGGACAACACCCCGGCGGTCGTGCATTACGAGATCGTCCCGGGCGACCACGTCGAAGTCACCTGTGCGGCCAAGGGCGGCGGCTCGGAGAACAAGTCGAAGTTCTACGCGCTGAACCCGTCCGACTCGATCGTCGACTGGGTGCTGAAGACGCTGCCGACGATGGGCGCGGGCTGGTGTCCGCCGGGCATCCTCGGCATCGGTATCGGCGGCACGCCGGAGAAGGCGATGCTGCTCGCGAAGGAATCGCTGATGGCGCCGGTCGACATCCAAGAGCTGCGCGCAAAAGCCTCCTCCGGCGCCGCGCTCACGCGCGTCGAGGAACTGCGCCTCGAACTGATGGACAAGGTCAACGCGCTCGGCATCGGCGCGCAGGGCCTTGGCGGCCTCACGACGGTGCTAGACGTCAAGATCCTCGACTACCCGACGCACGCCGCGAGCCTGCCGGTCGCGATGATCCCGAACTGCGCAGCGACGCGTCACGTCCATTTTGAACTCGACGGGTCCGGCCCGGCGAAGCTCGAGCCGCCGAAGCTCGAGGACTGGCCGGACGTGACCTGGCAGGCCGACACGAAGGTCGCGACACGCGTGAACCTCGACACGCTGACGAAGGAAGAAGTCGCGTCGTGGAAGCCGGGGCAGGTGCTGCTCCTGAACGGCAAGATGCTGACCGGCCGCGACGCCGCGCACAAGCGCATCCAGGACATGCTCGCGAAGGGCGAGAAGTTGCCGGTCGACTTCACCAACCGCGTGATCTACTACGTCGGCCCGGTCGACCCGGTGCGCGACGAAGTCGTCGGCCCCGCCGGCCCGACCACCGCGACGCGGATGGACAAGTTCACGCGCATGATGCTCGAGCAGACCGGGCTGATCTCGATGGTCGGCAAGGCCGAGCGCGGCCCGGCGGCGATCGACGCGATCCGCGACAACAAGTCGGCCTACCTGATGGCGGTCGGGGGCGCGGCCTACCTCGTCGCGAAAGCGATCAAGACCGCGAAGGTCGTCGGCTTCGCCGATCTCGGCATGGAAGCGATCTACGAGTTCGACGTGCAGGACATGCCGGTCACCGTCGCCGTCGACTCGAACGGCACGAGCGTGCATGAGACCGGCCCGAAGGAGTGGCAGGCGAAGATCGGCGGGATCCCAGTCGCCGTCGACTGACGCGCGAACTCGACATCCTCGAGAGCCCGACCGGGAAAGCCGGCCGGGCTCTTTCTTTATGCGCCGCCATTGCGCAAGACCGCTGTTTTCCGGCGCGGGAGGCACCGGGCGCGAGAGGCGCCGGCCCGAGCCGCTGCCGCGACCGTCGAGCGGCCCTACATGCGGAAACAAAGTCGCCCGAAAACCCGCTTGATCCTCGTATTGCGCGAACCTAGGCTCGATCGTCGTGGGAACTTTTCCCGCCAACGACCGGGGAGAACGCTATGAAAATGACGGGCCGAGCGCGCGGGGAGCGGTTGACGGGCTGAGCGGGCGTGATGTCTGCGAAGGCAGCGAGCGCCGGCGTGGAATTCTTCACGGTGCGGCGATAGTATGAACATTGCGGCCGAAAGGATTCCGACAAATGCACTCGCCGACCCCACCCGCGTCCCTGCTTCAGGCGCTCCGGCGCGTGATGCGGCCGCTGGTGCGCCTGATGCTCAGGAAGGGCGTGACGTACACGTATTTCTCCGACATGATGAAGGGCGTATTCGTCGAGGTCGCGACCGGTGAATTCCGGCTCGACGACAAGCCGCCGACCGACAGCCGCATCAGCCTGATCACCGGCGTCCATCGCAAGGACGTGCGCCGCCTGCGCGAGGCCGCCCCCGACCTCGCCCTTGCGCTGCCGGAGGCGCTCACGCTCGGCGCGCATCTGGTCAGCATGTGGATGAACCGCGCCCCGTTCTGCGACAGTCCGGGCCGTCCCGCGCCGCTGCCCCGCCTCGCGAGCGTCGGCGGCGAGCGGTCCTTCGACACGCTGGTCGCCAGCGCAAGCAAGGACATCCGCGCCCGCGTCGTACTCGACGAGTGGCTGCGCCTCGGCGTCGTGCGCATGGACGACCAGGACCGCGTGCATCTGCAGACGAGAGCGTTCGTCCCGCAGAAGGGCTTCGACGAAAAGGCGGCGTATTTCGGCCACAACATTCACGACCACGCCTGCGCGGCGGTCCACAACCTGACCGTCGACGGGCCGCCCTTTTTCGAACGCAGCGTGCATTACGACGGGCTCTCGCCCGCCGGCGTCGACGAGATCCGCGCGGTCGTCGCGACGGAAGGAATGGAAGCGCTGATGCGCTTCAACGAGCTCGCGTCCGCGCTCGAAGCCCGCGACACGACGGCGCCGTCTGCGCGCCAGCGCGTCACGATCGGGCTTTTCTTCTACACCGAGCCGGCGCGCGAGGCGGCCGTCACGGCAAGCGAACGCTGATGATCCGCGCCCTCGTCCCCGGCCGCCTGCTCCACGCGCTTCGCGGCCTCGGGTTGTCGCTCGCGCTCGGGCTCGCCGCGCCCGCTGCGCTCGCCGCCGCCGCGCAAGTCTGCGTCGAGGCGAACCCGAACGACGCCGGGACGCCGCAGGACGGCGGGGTCGGCGGCACCGGCCGCGGGCTGGAGATAGGCGGCATCGGCGGGACCGGCAGCGCCCTCCGCGAGCCGGCGCGCGGAGGAGTCCCGGGTGCTTTCGGCCGCGCGGCGCCCGACGCAACCGGCCGGTCGTCGGTCGCCCCCGGAACCGCTGCGGCGACGCGGATCAGCCGACTGGAGGGCGGCGTTGGCGGCACGGGTAATGCCGCGCGCGGAGGCGTCGGCGGGACGGGGGCCCCGGGCGGCGAAGGCGGGATCGGCGGAACGGGAATCGTCGGCACAATTACCGGTTTCGCCTCCGTGTGCGTGAACGGCGTCGAAGTGCATTACGACGACGCGGTGCCGCTCGCGGAAAACGGCATTCGGGCCGACGTCGCACGGCTCGCCGTCGGCCAGGTCGTCGCGATCGAGGCGGGCCGCTCGGCGCGCGGCTTCGAAGCACGCAGTGTCGATATCCTGCACGCCTACGAAGGACCGCTGACGCAGGCGCCCGGCTCGGGGTCGCTGCGCGTGATGGGGCAAACCGTGCGGCTCGCACCCGGCGCCCGCGTCGACGACGGCTTGCGCGAGGGAGACAGCGTAAGCGTGAGCGGCCTGCGCGACGCGCAGGGCGAAGTCGTTGCGACGCGCGTCGAACGAGCGGCCGGTCTCACGTCGGCCAGCGCGGTCGGCACGCTCGGGCAAAGCGGGTCGCTGCACGCGCTCGCGCTCGCCGGCAGCGGTCCGATGCTTTCGAATGCGCGCGGGAAGGTCGTCCTCGTGCGCGGCCGCTGGACCGGCTCGACGCTCGACGTCACGACCCTTCGGCCGGATCCGGACCTTCCGTTCGCCGGCCGCGTCCGCGACGTGATCGTCGAAGGCCTCGTCTCGGAGCGACGGGGCAACCGCCTCGCCGTCGGCGGCTTTTCGGTGACGCTCGCGCCCGGCGCACGCTTCACCGGCGGGCAGGCGCCCGATCTCGCACCGGACCAGCGCGTGCGCATCACCGGCACATTCGCCGGCGCGCGCGCAGTCGAGGCGACGCGCGTCGAATTCGTTTCCGACAGGCTCGACGGCGGCAACGCCGGAGACCGCCGCGGGATGGGCGGCAGCGATCCGGGCGACAGCGCCCCGGGTGACGACAAGGCCGCGCAGCGCCGGTCGTCACCACCTGACGCGTCCGGCAGCGACAACACGCCGGGCAGCGGACCGGGTGGCGGGAACGAGCGGCCGCAGGACGGAAGACGGTCCGGCGGGCATGACAAGCGCGCTCGCGACGATGCCGGCGGGAAGACCGGCCGGGGCGAGACGGGCGGAGGCGCCGACCGGGTCGCCCCGCCGGACCGCGAGCACCGGCCGGAACCCGTGGTGCGCCCGGAGAAGGTCGAGCGCGTCGACAAGGTTGAGCGGCCGGAAACGATCGTGCGACCGGAGAGGGTCGAGCGGGCGGAGAGGATTGAGCGGCCGGACAAAGTCGAGCGCGTCGAGCGCCCCGAGAAACTGGAGCGCCCCGAGAAAGTGGAACGGCCGGAGAAGGTGGAACGGCCGGAAAAGGTGGATCGGCCTGAGAAGGTCGAGCGACCGGAGAAGGTCGAGCGACCGGAGAAAGTCGAGCGACCGGAGAAAGTCGAGCGTCCCGAAAAAGTCGAGCGGCCGGGCCGTAGCGAAGCGCCGGTGAGAGCGGAAGAATTCGCGCTGCAACAATCAGGGAGGCATGGATGAAGAAGATCGAAGCGCTGCCTGTCGCCCTTCTCGCCGCGCTCGCGCTCGCGCTTCCCGCCGCCGCCGGCGAATTCGGCGCGTCGGTCGGGATGGACTACTCGAGCGGCGACTATGGCACGAACGAAACGAGCGAGACGTGGTACGTGCCGGTGGTCGGCAAGTACGAGGATGGGCGGCTCGGACTGAAGCTGACGGTCCCATACCTGCGGATCACGAACCCGTCCGTGGGGCCCGACGGCGAGCCGCTGCCCTGCGGCAACGCGACCGTGCCAAGCCGCAAGACCGAAAGCGGCCTCGGCGACGTCGTCGGCGCCGCGAGCTACGCGCTGCTCGACGGAACCGGGGGCGGCGCCATGCTGCTCGACGTCGTCGGCAAGGTCAAGCTGCCGACGGCCGACGAGGACGAGTGCCTCGGCACCGGCAAGACGGACTATGCGATCCAGCTCGACGCGGCCAAGGCCTTGGGCGGCGTGACGGCCTTCGGCACGCTCGGCTGGAAGAAATTCGGCGATCCGTCGGGGGCGAGCTTCCGCAACCCGATCTACGGCTCGGTCGGACTCGCGGCGAAGCTCGCGCCCGCGACAACGATCGGCGCCGCCTACGACTGGCGCCAGAAGGTCACGTCGCGCGGCGACGAAATCAGCGAGATGGCGCTGTTCGTCAGCCAGACTCTCGACCCGTCGTGGAAACTGCAGTTCTACGCCGTGAAGGGATTCAGCCACGCGAGCCCGGACTGGGGCAGCGGCCTGATCTTCAGCCGGCGCTACTGAGCTGAGCTGCGCTGCACGCGGGGGCGGTTGCCGGGCGACTTCCGGCGGCTTCGGCCCCCGCGCCCTTCCATGACGATGATCTTCGCGGGCTCGGCCAACCGAACCGGACGGCGTAAGAATAACCTCTGAGAATGGAAGGTCATCATCCGAAAGTCGTGGCCCGCCGCGCGCAGAAACGGCAGCCACCGTAGGCGCCGCCACCACCCGCGATCCCGGCATCGAGCGAAAGCCCTTGATAGCACAAGGGAAATCGCTTACCCGCCGTGCGGCCGGCATTTCCTCGAAATTGATTCAAATCATGGAGCCCCCTGTATGTGCTCCTCAGAATGCGCCTAACCTTCGGGTTATCCATCAACTACTCGGAAGCATGACAAAACAATGAGGGGAAAACCATGAGCGGCACCTTCACAAAGGCGATGGCTCGCAACATCTTCTACGGCGGGACGGTATTTTTCTTCCTGCTGTTGCTGGCCTTGACTTTCGATACC
>NZ_JAKFEF010000055.1:0-2777 GCF_036675785.1 Aromatoleum sp. | reverse complement strand
CGTCTCGCCGCACCGGGAGCGCACCGATGTCGAGCAAGTCCGTCCGACCAGCCGCCTCGCCGGTTGCACTGATCACGTCAAGGAGCCGTCGGCGCTGCCCAGAGCCGATGTTGACGGCGCCCGTTACGCCACTGTCGAGCATCGCCACGAACGCGAGGGCCACATCGGTGACGTGCAGGAAGTCGCGAATCTGCATTCCATCGCTCGTCGCAACGCGTTCGCCTGCGACCAGGCCGCGGGACACCGAGGCGACTAGCCGACCTGGTTGTTCACCGGGGCCGTAGAGGAAGAACACGCGCCCGCACGCCAACTCGATCGCGAGTTCTCCGGCGGCGGCTTCGAGCACCGCATGGGTGGCGAGCTTGGCCGTGCCGTAGAGCGTTGCGGGTAAGAGCGGCGTGATCTCCTCGCGGCATGGACCCGAGCCACCCCAGTCGTATTCGGCGCAGGTCCCCGCGAGTAGCGCCCGCTCGCCCCCGCGCTCCGCGAACGCGTGAACGAGGCGGATGGTGGCAGCGATCCAGCGCAGGTTCTCAAGTGAGTGCCAGAACAACCCATGCTCGGCGTACCACGCGAGATGCAACAGGTGGCTCGGCTCCACCGCCGCGAGCAATGTCTCGGGCCCATCGTGAGCGAGCAGATCAGCGCGGTGCCATCGCACACCGGGTGGCGCACCGCATGGCGCCGCGCCGCGCGAAGCGGCGTGAACTTCGAAGCCGCGTGCCAGCAGCGGTGCGAGCACGTTGGAGCCAATGAACCCACTGGCACCGGTTACAAGGACACGGGGCGACGCTGTCACAGCTGGTCGATGTACGCGTAGCCCGCGTCGCGCGCCGAGATCGTTCGCCCACCCGCTGGAGGCTCCGGCCATGCGATCGCGAACGCTGGATCGTCCCAGCGGACACCACGGGCAGCCTGCGGCACGTATGGCGTGTCCATTGCGTACAGAACCTCGGTGTCGTCAGCAAGCGTCTGAAACCCGTGCGCGAAGCCTTCGGGCACCAGCAGCGCGAGGCCGTCCTCGGCACTCAGCTCAATAGCAAACGCGTCGTGGCGTGTCGGCGAGTCGGGTCGAAGGTCGACCACCACGTCAAAGATGGCGCCGCGGGTACACCGCACGAGCTTCGACTCGCCGTGCGGCTCGACTTGGTAGTGCAGCCCGCGCAGCGTTCCCGCGCTCGCACTGAACGAGGTGCTCATCTGTACCACGGCCGGCAGGAGCTCGGCGTCGTACGTGCGTGCGAAGAAGCCGCGCTCGTCAACCACCCGCTCCTGTTCGACGAGCCAAACGCCTTCGAGCGGTGATCCCGTCAGTTTCACGAGAACAGCCGTAGCTCCGGCGACCGGGCCGCGAAGCGGCCGCCCCACTCGCGGATGTACGACAGCTCCTGCATCAACTCGTCCTTGATGTTCCACGGCATCAGCAGCACCACGTCGGGGCGACTATCCCGGATCGCGGTCGGCGCGAGAATCGGAATGTGCGTCCCCGGCAGCAGGTGCTGCTGTTTGTGTGGATTGGCGTCGCACGTGAAGTCCAGGAAGTCCCGTGCCACCCCGCAGTAGTTCAGCAGCGTGTTGCCCTTCGCCGCCGCCCCGTAGGCCGCGATCGACACGCCCTCGCGCTTGAGGTCGATGAGGAACTCCAGGATCTGCCGCTTGTCCTGGACGACGCGAGCGCCGAAGTCCAAGTAGGTCTTCACATCCTCTAGCCCCGCCGCGCGCTCACGCTCCAGCAACTCGTCCGCAGCGTCGCTTCGCTGCCGGGGGTCGTCGGAGTGACAGGCGTAGATTCGCAACGATCCGCCGTGGGTCGGGAGCTCTTCGACATCGAAGAGGCGCAGGCCGTGCGCCTCGAAGATGCGCGTCGCCGTCGCGAAGGACAGGTACGAGAAGTGCTCGTGATAGATCGTGTCCCACTGATTGAGCGCGATGAGCTTGAGCAGATGCGGGAACTCCATCGTGATCGTCCCGTTGGCCTTCAGCGCGATCCTCATGCCCTCGACGAAGTCGTTGATGTCGGGGACGTGGGCCAGGACGTTGTTGCCCAGCAGCAGGTCGGCTGGGGTATCCGAGGCCACCGCGCGCGCCGTGGCCTCACCCCAGAACTTGATCCGGGTCGGTATTCCCTTGTCGATCGCGACCTGTGCGGTATTCGCGGTCGGCTCGATGCCAAGCACCGGGATGTCCTGTTCGACGAAGTACTGCAGCAGGTAGCCGTCGTTGGAGGCGACCTCGATCACCTGGCTCGAGGCGTCGAGGCCGAGCAGCTCGATCATCTGCTCGGTGTAGCGGCGGCAGTGCTCGAGCCACGACGTCGAGTACGACGAGAAGTACGCGTAGTCCTCGCGAAACAGCGGCTTCGGCGTCTCGAACGGCGCGAGCTGCACGAGGAAGCACTGCGCGCAGACCAGCGCGCAGAGCGGGAAGAACGGCTCCATCGCGTTGGCCTGCGAGAGCGGGACGTTGTCGTTGGCGACCGGCGACATGCCGAGATCGGCGAAGACGTGCTCCAGCGGGGCGTCGCAGAAGCGACAGCGGGCGGGCGCCGGCGTCACGTCCACGTGCACCACGCCGCGCGGCCGGTGTCCCACAGCGCCTCGAGCTCGTGGCGGTCGCGCAGCGTGTCCATCGCCTGCCAGAAGCCGTCGTGGTGGTAGGCGGTCAGCTCGCCGCGCGCGGCGATGTCGCGCAGCGGCTCCTCCTCCCACTTCGTGTCGTCGCCCGCGATCGCCTCGCCGACGGCGGGCTCGCAGACGAAGAAGCCGCCGTTGATCCAC